>NZ_JAQGFU010000159.1:0-10204 GCF_030078455.1 Klebsiella sp. Ech2A
CCAGCGCGCCGTTAATTCCCAGGCGTACGGCCAGCGGCAGGGTTTCCGGCCGCGGCGCCAGCCCCACCGCCTCATACCATTTCGCCAGCGTATCGCCGATCCCCGCCAGCAGATACTCCTCAGGCGCGTTGAGGACGATCCGCGGCTCCACCAGCACCAGGAAGTTGGCGTCGTCGAAAATTTCAAAATGCAGCGCCTGGCCGGCGTCGTTGTACCACACCGACAGCGGGGTCCACGCCGCGCAGGTGGCGGCGATGGTCGGGATCGCCACCACCGGTAGCGCAAGCCGTCTGGCCACCGCCTTGGCGGTATCCAGCAGCGCGCCGCCGCCGACGCCGATCACCAGCGCGCGGTCTTCACCCGCCTCGTGGACCAGTTGGGCGACGTCGCTTTCGCTGCAGTGGCCCTTAAAGAGGATTTTTTTGGCGCCGGGCGCGCTGAAGGCCTCGGGTAAAAAGGGTTCCGCGCCGGCGATTGCCCGCTCGCCGTAGATCCACAGCGCCCGGGAAAGCTGCTCTGCGCTGTAAAAATCATGCAGCCGCGCGAGGCTGCCGGGATGGGAGAAGTAGTTGGCGGGGCCGGGGACCACGCGGATATCGCTGTTGCTCATAGAAGCTGCCCTTATTGTCGTTTCGCTAACCTGATGTTATGTCTGGACATCCGGATGGCTAATATTATTTCGTTTTATCTTATGCCTTTTACGCAGTTGTCAGTCAAGGACGGCTGTGAAAAATTCATTAAATCAGAATATTAATCGTAAAGGGTAGCAGGGGATGACAGCCAATCGCCTCGAGATGCACAACATTAACCTGGCCTTTTCCGGCTTTCGGGCGCTGAGCAACGTGGCATTTTCCCTCAAAGGGGGGACCGTGCACGCGCTGACCGGCGCCAACGGCGCGGGAAAATCGACGCTGATGGCGGTGCTTTGCGGCACGCACGCCCATTACGAGGGCGAGATTGTCATCAACAATCAGCCGGTCAATATTCGCTCTCCGCGCGACGCAAAGCAGCTCGGCATTCACCTCGTGCAGCAGGAGGTCGACGTGGCGCTGGTGCCGGGGCTGAGCATTGCCGAGAACATCATGCTGGACCGGCTGGCGCTGCCGGGTCAGGGCTTTAGCTGGCGGCGGCTCCGCGAGCAGGCCCGGGCCGCGCTGGCCCAGCTGGATATCGTTCTTGACGTGCGGCGCTCTATCGACAGCTGCTCCCTGGCCGAGAAGCAGCAAATCCTGCTGGCGCGCGCCCTGTCGCACCACTGCCGCTTTCTGATCCTTGATGAGCCGACGGCGCCGCTGGACCGCCACGAAAGCGAACGCCTGTTTACCGTGGTGCGCCGCCTGCAGCAGCAGGGGATCGGGGTGGTGTTTATCTCCCACCGCATTCACGAGCTGAAGGCCATTTGCGACACCCTAACGGTGCTACGAGACGGCCGGCTGATCGAAAGCGGCCCGATGGCGGAGCTCAGTGGCGAGCAGATCGTGGAAAAAATGCTCGGCCATGAGCTCAGCGATATCTTTCCGCCGAAGCGCCCGCCGCCCGGGGAAGAGGTGCTGCTCCAGGTGGAAGGGCTGCACGACGAGGGGCTGCTGCAGGATATCTCTCTGCGCCTGCGCAAGGGCGAAATTCTCGGCATCGCCGGGCTGGCGGGGGCCGGTAAAACCGAACTGTGCAAGGCGCTGTTCGGCGCCAGCAAAAGCCGCCTGACGCGCGGGGAGCTGAACAGCCAGCCGTGGCGCCCGCGCGACCCGGCGGACTCCGTCACCCGCGGGCTGGCGCTGGTGCCGGAGGAGCGACGCAAAGAGGGGATTTTTATCGAAGAACCTATCGCCATGAACCTTGCGGTGAGCGCCGATCGCAGCTTTTCGCGCTGGAGCCTGTTTGGCCATCGCCAGGCCTGGCGCTGGGCGGAGGAGGTGGTGGCCCGCATCGGTATTCGCACCACCGGCCCGGGCCAGACGCTGCGCCGTCTTTCCGGCGGCAATCAGCAGAAGGTGGCGATCGGTAAATGGCTGCGCGGCAGCGCCAACGTGCTGATTTTTGATGAGCCGACCAAAGGCGTCGACGTGAAGGCAAAGACCGACCTGTTCAACCTGATCGACGGGCTGGCGCGAGAAGGCAAAGGGGTGATCTACACCTCGGGCGAATTCTCGGAGCTGGTTGGATTGTGCGACCGCATTTGCGTGCTGTGGGATGGCCGCATTGTGGCAGAAATAGCGGGCGCAGAGGCCCGCGAAGAGACCCTACTTTATTACTCCACCGGAGGAGCAGCAGCGTGAGCAAGGCCCTGACCGCTACCGCGACGGCATCGAGCCGTCAGCGATTTTTCGATTTTCTCTACAAATGGGGCATGTTGCTGACCGTTGTGCTGCTGATCGCCGTTTTTGGCCTCGCATCGGATAACTTCCTCGACCCGTTCAATATCATCAACATTCTGCGCTCGATTGCCATCGTGACGGTGATCGCCATCGGGGTGTCGATTTCGCTCACCATCGGCGGATTCGACCTGTCGGTCGGCTCGACCGCCTCGCTGGCGAACGCGCTGGTGATTTCGCTGTTCGTCTGGCACGGGTTTGGCACCACCGAGGCGATTCTGATCACCCTGGCGCTGTGCACCCTGGTGGGGCTGTTTAACGCCTTTCTGATCGTGGTGCTGCGCATTCCCGACATGCTCGCGACCCTCGCCAGCCTGTTCGTGATCCAGGGCGTGGCGATGACCTACAGCTACGGCGGCTCGATTACCGAGAACATGGTGCTGCCGAGCGGCGAGATGGCGGAAGGGACCATTCCGGCGGCCTTTGGCGCGCTGGGCCAGGTGCCAACCATCGTTATCGTAATGCTGGTGGTGACGGTTATCGCGCAGCTGGCGCTCTCGTTTACCACCCACGGGCGGCGGATGTACGCCATCGGCGGCAACCCGGAGGCCGCGCGCCTCTCCGGCCTGCGCATCACCCGCTACAAGGTGGCGGCGTACGTTATCGCCTCGCTGCTGGCGGGCCTCGGCGGCATTCTGCTGGCGTCGCGCATCGGCTCCTCCCAGGTGAACGCCGGCGGCGGTTACCTGATGGACGCGGTGGCGGCGGCGTGGATTGGCTTCTCGCTGGCGGGTTCGGGCAAACCGAACGCGCTGGGCACGCTGGTGGGGGCGGTGATCCTCGGGGTGCTCTCTAACGGCCTGGTGATGCTCTCGGTTCCGTACTACGCAATGGACATTATTAAAGGGCTGGTGCTGGCTGGCGCGTTAGCACTGACCTATTTTCAGCGCCGCACCTAATTATAAACAGGGTAAACATGATGAAAAAAATAACGCTTTCTCTTATCGCGCTGGGGCTGCTCAACTCCGTAGCCGCCTATGCTGAGACGCCAACGCCGGTGCCGGCGGCTATCGCTGAACATAACGGGCCGATCCGTATTGCGGTGATCCGCAACCTGGGCTCCGATGATAACACCACCCAGTTTGTCTCCGGGGCTATCCAGGAAGGCAAGAAGCTCGGCTTTAAAATGAGCACCTTCCTGAGCAACGGCGACGACGCGAAATTCCAGGACTTCGTCAATCAGGCCATCAGCCAGAAATATGACGGCATTATTCTCTCCCAGGGGCGCGATCCCTACTCGACCGCGCTGGTGAAAAAGGCGGTGGACGCCGGGATCAAGGTCGCGGTGTTCGACACCGCCGTCAGCGGCGAGATCCCGGGCGTGACCGTGACCCAGCAGGATGACGCCTCCCTGACCGATCTCTCCTTTGGTCAGCTGGTGAAAGATTTCAACGGCAAAGCCAACATTATCAAGCTGTGGGTCGCCGGCTTCCCGCCGATGGAGCGCCGTCAGGTGGCTTACCAGGCGCTGCTCAAGCAGAACCCAGGCATCAAAGAGCTGGAGTCGATCGGCGCCGTCTCCTCCGACGTGCAGGGCGATACCGCCAACAAGGTCGGGGCGATCCTCGCGAAATACCCGAAAGGCAAAATTGACGCGATCTGGGGTACCTGGGACGCCTTCAGCCAGGGCGCCTATAAGGCGCTCAAAGAGAACGGGCGCACCGAAATTAAGCTCTACAGCATTGATATCTCTAACCAGGATCTGCAGCTGATGCGCGAATCCGGCAGTCCGTGGAAGGTGAGCGTGGCCGTCGATCCGAAGCTTATCGGGGCAACTAACGTGCGCCTGGTGGCCAACAAGATTGCCGGAGAGCCGACGCCTGCGACCTACGATTTTAAAGCGGCGGCAATTCCTCAGGCGCTGCTGGCCGCGCAGCCGGGAGCGGTGAACGTGGCGTCGCTGGGCAAAATCATTCCGGGCTGGGGCCAGACCGAAGACTTTATCGCCCCGTGGTTCGCCACCCTGGAAGCCAAAAACAAGTAAGGAGCAGGTATGGCGACGGAACTCCCGCGTCCCGACTACAGCCGCAATATGCGGCTGATTGGGCATAGCGATCAGGGCGGACGCCCGGACGGCGTCCAGCTGATGGTGCATCGTGGCTTTGCCTATATCGGCCACATGGTGTCCCAGGGCTTTTCGGTGGTGGACGTTCGCGATCCGCAAAACCCCAAAGCGGTGAACTACGTCGCCGCGCCGCCCGGCACCTGGAACGTGCACCTGCAGGCGCACGACGACCTGCTGCTGGTGATCAACGCCCGGGATCTCTTTGCCGATGCCCGCTTCGCCGACGAGAAGGTCTACTACACCCGCTCGGTGGGGGAGACGGTCAGCGACGTGCGGGAGAAGGGCTGGAGCGCCGGGCTGCGTATTTTTGATATCTCCGTGGCCGATAAGCCGCGGGAAATCAGCTTTCTGTCGCTCGACGGGATCGGCATTCATCGAATCTGGTACGTTGGCGGCCGCTGGGCCTACGTTTCCGCGCTGATCGACGGTTTTAGCGACTATATCTTCCTGACCATCGATCTCGCCGATCCGCGCAACCCGCAGGTCGCCGGGCGCTGGTGGCTGCCGGGGATGAACCAGGCGGCGGGGGAGACGGCGAGCTGGCCGCAGGGGAAACGCTACGCCCTGCATCACGCTATTATCGCCGGGGATACCGCCTACGGCAGCTGGCGCGACGGCGGCCTGACCCTGCTTGACGTCAAGGACCGCACCCAGCCGAAGCTGATTAGCCACCGTAACTGGAGCCCGCCGTTTGGCGGCGGCACCCATACCGCGCTGCCGCTGCCGGATCGCGATTTGCTGGTGGTGCTCGACGAGGCGGTGCTCGACAACCAGCAGGACGGCGAGAAGCTGATCTGGCTGTTCGATATCCGCGAACCGGCGAATCCGGTCAGCATTTCGACCTTCCCGCAGCCGGGTGAGGAGGACTATGTGGCGAAAGGGGCGCATTTTGGCCCGCATAATCTGCACGAGAACCGCCCCGGAAGCTTTATCAGCTCGACGCTGATTTTCGCCACTTACCAAAACGCAGGGGTGCGGGCCTACGACATCTCCGACCCCTACCGGCCGGTGGAAACCGGGGCGCTGGTGCCCGCGGCGCCGGCGAAGATGATGGATACCCGCCCGGGTCGCCCGCGGGTGATCCAGTCCTGCGACGTGTTCGTTGATGCGCAGGGGATTATCTACAGCACCGACTATAACGGCGGGCTGTCGGTGATCGAGTATTTGGGGTAGGGAAGGGCGGTGAACGGAGAGCCCGGGCAGCGCGCTGCCCGGGAACGACCGGGAAGGGATTAGCTGTACTGGCGAATGCGGGCGATCAGCTCGTCGACGCCGTCGATGCGTTCGGCAATCACGATCAGCGCTTTGCCGAGCGAAATCGCGTGGCGCAGGCACTCGTGGCGCATGGCCTCATCCTGAATGCTGTCGATATCGGCGACGTGCGACAGGCCGACGCTGCGGCGAATCAGCTCGGTTCCGCAGAAGCCAATCGCGTCCGCCCACACTTTTTTCAGGAACGCTGAGGCGTAGCCGGGATAGGCCAGCGCCGCATCGCGGCTCTTCTCCGCCGCCAGCGCCTGGAAGCGCTCGGCAAAGGTCGTCCACAGCGCCTGAATATCGTTCAGCCGCTGTTCGCGCGCGGCGGCGGCGTCGCGAATGCCCAGATGGCCCGGCAGGCCGCAGTAGTTGAGCAGCAGATTGCCGATGGCGGTGCCGATATCAAAGCCAATCGGGCCGAAATAGCCGAACTCGGCGTCGATGGCTTTAAAACTGCCTTCGGCAACGAAAATGGAGCCGCTGTGAATATCGCCGTGCAGCAGCGCTTCCGCCTGGGAGAAGAAGCGGTGCTTGAGCGAGGCCACCGCCAGCCTGAGCTGGCTATCGTGGCGCAGGGCGGCAACATCCTCCTCCAGCTCCGGCGGATAGCTGTTGCGCTCGTGCACCTGGTAGGGGTCGTTGAAGAACAGGTCTTCGGTTATTTCACACATCTCCGGGTTAATAAAGCGCGCGACCTGGGCCTTTTTATCATGGGGATGGAGATAAAAATCGCTGGTATGGAACAGCGCCTGGGCGAGATATTCCCCCAGCTGGCTCGCCGCCTGCGGATAGTAAACGTTGGCGATAAGCTCTCCGCGCCAGATGCGGTGATCGGAAAGATCTTCCATCACCATCACCGCCAGCTCGGGATCGAAATGGTGAATTTTCACCGTGTGCTGCGGGCAGTGCTGATAGTGGCTGACCAGCGTCTGCGCTTCGAGCCGGGCGCGGTCAAGCGTCAGCGGCCAGGACTCCCCGACGCAGCGCACGTAGGGCAACGCCTGCTTAACCACAATGCGGCTCACGCCCTGGGTATCAAAAATTTTAAATACCAGGTTGAGGTTACCGTCACCCACTTCCTGCGCGGACACCAGTTCCGACGGGTTATCGATACCGCCAAATTGTTGTGCATAAGCCACCGCATCGCTGGCCATGAAGGTATGGTATTGCGACATTGCCTCGATCCTCAAAGTTCTGATTAAGCCGTTCAGACGTCTATACTTCTGGATTCCATCCTGACACAATGTGACACAACAACGCAACAGGGATTTAACGACATGCAGACACTACAGACCACCAGCCTGCGGGTAAGCGAAAATCAGCTTTTTATTCTTGACCAGCAGGCATTGCCGCAGGAAAAACGCTGGCTGGCGGCAGATAACGTCCCGTTACTGGTTGACCATATTCACGCTCTGCGGGTGCGCGGGGCGCCGTTAATCGGTCTTTCTGCCAGTCTGCTGTTGGCGCTTTTGGCGCAGCGCGGCCTGACCCGCGATGAGCTATCGCAGGCGCTGGATACGCTGCGCGCCGCGCGTCCGACGGCGGTCAACCTGATGAATAACCTCGACCGCATGAAGCTGGCGCTGGCGAAAGAAAACTATATTCCGGCCCTCGAAGAGGAGGCGCTGCGCCTGATTGAGGAAGATAAGCAGCTGTGCGCCAGCATCGCGGAAACCGGCGTTAGCCTGGTCAAAGCGGGCAGCCGCCTGCTGACCCACTGCAACACCGGCGGCCTGGCGACGGCCGGAGTGGGTACGGCGTTAGGGGTGATTGCGCTGGCCCATCAGCGCGGCCTGGTAGATAACGTGTGGGTCGACGAGACCCGCCCGCTGCTGCAGGGCGGCCGCCTGACCGCCTGGGAGCTGGGCGAGCTGGGGGTGCCCTATCAGCTGATTACCGATTCGATGGCCGCCAGCCTGATGGCTAAGGGGCAGGTCGATGCGGTGTGGGTTGGCGCCGACCGCATTGCCGCCAACGGCGACGTGGCGAACAAAATCGGTACCTATTCGCTGGCGGTGCTGGCGAAATATCACGGTATTCCGTTCTACGTCGCCGCGCCGCAAACCACCCTCGACCGCCGCTGCCCGAACGGCGAGGCCATTCCTATTGAGCAGCGCGCGGCGGCGGAGGTGACCGGGGTGGCCGGCAGCTTCGGCGCGGTGCAGTGGGCGCCGGCGGATGCGTCGGTTTATAACCCGGCGTTTGACGTCACGCCGGCGGCATTAATCAGCGGCTGGGTGCTGGACAGCGGCGTCGTTACCCGGCAGCAGGTGGCGGCCGGCGCATTTGCGCCCCGCGCTGACTAACGCTGCGGCTCTGCCGCCGGATAGCGGATCTGCTCCGGCTGGCGCTGCAGGATAATTTTGCCGTGGCGGATGGAGGTCAGCACTTTGGCCTGACGCCGCACGGCGTCATAGTCACTTTCCGCATCGAGGATCAGCAGGTTCGCCGGGCGGCCTTCGGCGATGCCGTAGCTATCGCCGAGGCACAGCGCCCGGGCGCTGTTATCGGTAATCAAATCGAGGCAGCGCTGCAAATCTTCGTACCCCAGCATGTGGCAGATGTGCAGCCCGGCATCAAGGATGCGCATGATGTTGCCGTTGCCCAGCGGGTACCACGGGTCCTGAATGGAGTCCTGGGCGAAGCAGACGTTAATCCCGGCGCGGTCCAGCTCCGCCACCCGCGTCACGCCGCGGCGTTTTGGCCAGCCGTCGAAGCGCCCCTGCAGGTGGATGCTTTCGGTGGGGCAGGAGATAAAGTTGATGCCCGAGGCCTTGAGCAGGCGGAACAGCTTCGAGCAGTAGGCATTATCGTAGGAGCCCATCGCGCAGGTGTGGCTGGCGGTGACCTGCGCGCCCATGCCGCGCACCCGGGCCTCTTCCGCCAGCACTTCCAGAAAGCGCGACTGCGGGTCGTCAATTTCATCGCAGTGCACGTCCACCAGGCAGCCGTGGCGCTGGGCCAGATCCATCAGGAAGACCAGCGAGCTGACGCCCTTGTCGCGGGTGTTCTCGTAGTGCGGAATGCCGCCCACCACGTCGGCGCCCATCTCGATGGCGCGGGTCATCAGCTCGCGCCCGCCGGGGAACGACTCGATCCCCTCCTGCGGGAAGGCGACGATTTGCAGGTCGATAAGATGGGCGGCCTCCTTTTTCACCGCCAGCATCGCCTCCAGCGCCGTCAGGGAGGGATCGGTGACGTCGATGTGGGTGCGCACGTGCTGCACGCCGTTGTCGCGCAGCATGCCGATGGTTTTCAGCGCCCGCCGGCGCGTATCTTCCACGGTGACGCTCGCTTTACGCTGGCTCCAGCGGGTGATGCCCTCAAACAGGGTCCCGCTCATATTCCATTCCGGTTCGCCCGCCGTCAGGGTGGCGTCCAGATGGATATGCGGCTCGACGAAGGGCGGGATAACCAGCTTTTGCTGCGCGTCGATATCGCCGGCGTCAGTCGCCAGAGTGGCGGTTTGGGGGGCGATGCTCTTAATCACGCCGTCCCGGATCTCAAGGGAATAGAGCGCTTCTTTGTGGCGCAGGCGCGCGTTGATAATTTTCATGGTTGTTCCCGTAAATGGTTTTGCGACATACGCCAGATAGCCAGGGCGACCGAGGCGTTGAGATGAAACTGCGGATGGCTGACCGGATAGCGGGTCAGCTTTTCAATACGCTGAATGCGCTGATGCAGGGTGTTGCGGTGAATGCCCAGCCGCTCGGCGGCCCTCATCACGTTGCCGTTCTCCTGGAGCAGCGTTTCCAGGGTCTCCATGAGCAGCCACGGGCTTTTGCGATCGGGTTCAATCAGGCAGCCGAGGGTGTCGTGCATAAAATCGCTCAGCAGCGTGGGGTCGCCGACGGCGGAGAGCAGCTTGATAAAGCCCAGCTGCTGATAGTCGCTGATGCGCTGAGCCGGGCGCAGGGTATCGCTGAGATCCAGCGCCTGGCGCGCCTGCGACAGCGCCCGCGGGTAGCCCTGCAGCTCCTGCACCGGCGCGGAGAGGCCGCACAGCAGCGACAGCCCGCCGTCGCCCTCCGCAAGCTGAAGCAGCCACTGCTGCAGCCACTTTTTCTGCTGATAAAATTCGCCTTCCTCATCCGGGAGCAGGAAGAGAAACATATTGCTGCGCTCAACCAGCGGAAAGGGGTTGCCCTGCTGGTTAAGCTGCTGCTGCAGCCGCTGGCGCACGGTGCGGCGGGCCTGCTGTAGCCAGGCTTCGGCCTGCTCCGGCGGAAACTGGCGAAACAGGCGCTGAATGCCCTCGAGGCGCAGCGCCGCCACCCGCAGCGGGCGGGTGAAATCCAGCTGCTGGTGGAGCGCGCGCTGATGCAGGATCTGCAGGTCGGGATAGTCGCCGGTTAACAGCTGCAGCAGTATATCGCGCTGCGACTGCAGCGCGTTTTCGCTGCGCACCAGCGCGGTGCCGATGCGTTCGGTGACGATCACCATTTTCAGCAGATAGGGCTGTTCGATTAGCGGAATGCCCAGCCCGTCGGCGAGGGCGATCAGTCCCGGC
>NZ_JAQGFU010000015.1:0-54796 GCF_030078455.1 Klebsiella sp. Ech2A
TCGACTTGCATGTGTTAGGCCTGCCGCCAGCGTTCAATCTGAGCCATGATCAAACTCTTCAATTTAAGTTTGATGCTCATGAATTAAACTTCGTAATGAATTACGTATGTTCACTCATAAGACTTGGCATTCATTTTTCGTCCGGGGACGTTAAGAATCCATGTCACTTTGAGTGCCCACACAGATTGTCTGATAAATTGTTAAAGAGCAGTTGCGACGCGCTTTAGCGCTCTGTCGCGAGGTCCCGTATAATACGTTTTCCTCATTCAGAGTCAAGCGTTTATTTTGCTTTTCTCCGTCGGCTTTGGCGGCTGATATTCAACGCTGGAGCCTTCTGACCCGGCGGCGTGTTGGCCGTTGTTCCGTGTCAGTGGAGGCGCATTATAGGGAGTTCTCCGACGTTGACAAGCCCTGTTTGCAAAAAACTTTTCAACCGCTCAGTTTGCCATCATCACGGTGATTTTATCCGCTATTTGCTACTCATTTGTGCGATCTCTCGCGCAAAATTAGCGACCTGCTGCCAGTCGGTATAGACCACTTCTTTACTGGTATCCGTTTCACCGCCGGTCATCTTCATAATCAGGCGGATCATTAGGCGGTCGTACCAGCTATAGCGCGGATAGCGCAGCGCACCGGCAAACACCGCGCTACGCTGCGGCTGCCACGGTGAACCGAGCAGGAACTTGCGCGTATAGCTATTGGTTTGCGGAGTACGCTTCTCAGGTTTACGCGCCACGAGGTTAACCGAAAAAAACGCACCGGGCAGCGCGTTCAGCGACTGCAGGTGCTTCTTCACGAAGCGGTCAACCGCAGGATGGAAGTGGCCATAGCGAATGGATGCCCCAATCACCACGCGATCGTAGTCGTGCCATGCAACCGCATGGGCGCGGTTAAGGTTGAGGGTGTCCGCATCGACGCCCAGCTCTTTCAGCTCGGATGCCAGAAAGGAGGCAATTTCACGAGTCTGCCCATCACGGGTGGAAAATAGAATCAACGTTTTCACAAATACTCCAGCTATTCACGCCAGAAAGTGGGAGTAAACAGCACCAACAGGGTGAACACTTCCAGACGACCAAATAGCATATTAGCAATCAGGATCCATTTTGCGACCGGATTCATCGTCGCAAAGTTATCCGCCACGACGCCCAGGCCCGGCCCCAGGTTGTTTAAGGTTGCGACGACCGAAGCAAATGCGGAGAAGTCATCGACGCCGGTAGCAATAATCGCCAGCATACTAATGATAAACACCAGCGCATAGGCGGAGAAGAATCCCCATACGGCTTCGAGGATGCGTTCCGGCAGCGCGCGGTTGCCCAGCTTAATGCTGTACACCGCATTCGGGTGTACCAGGCGTTTCAGCTCGCGGTTCCCCTGCTTAAAGAGCAGCAGGATACGAATAACCTTCAGACCACCGCCCGTCGAACCGGCACAGCCGCCGATAAATGCCGAGCACAGCAGCAGCACCGGAAGGAACAGCGGCCAGCGCGCAATGCTATCGGTGGTGAAGCCCGCCGTCGTGGCCATTGAGACAACCTGGAAGAAGGCCTGGTTCAAGGTGGTTAACGCGGAGCTATAGACATCATGCAGCCACAGCACCAGCGTGCAAATCACCACCAGCGTCAGCTGTACGCCAATAAACATGCGGAATTCGGGGTCACGCCAGTACACCTTGAGGCTTCGTCCGCTGAGTAATGAAAAGTGCAGGCCGTAGTTACAGCCGGAGATCAGCAGGAAGACCGCAATAATCGAGTTAATCGTCGGACTATTAAAGTAGCCGACGCTGGCGTCATGCGTGGAGAAGCCGCCAATAGCGATGGTCGAAAAGCTGTGACCGATGGCGTCAAACGCCGGCATCCCGGCAAACCACAGCGCCAGCGCGCAGGCGACGGTCAGCAGAACGTAGATGAGCCACAGCGTTTTTGCCGTTTCGGCAATTCGCGGGCGCATTTTGTTATCCTTCAGCGGCCCGGGCATCTCCGCCCGGTACAGCTGCATCCCACCGACGCCGAGTATCGGCAGGATCGCGACCGCCAGCACAATGATCCCCATCCCGCCAAACCACTGCAGCATCTGGCGATAGAAAAGGATGGCATGAGGCAGCGAGTCGAGGCCAACCAGCGTGGTTGCGCCCGTGGTGGTGAGGCCAGAGAAGGATTCAAAAAACGCATCGGTTACCGTCAGGTTTGGCTGCTCTGCGAAGATAAACGGCAGCGCACCGACGCTGCCCAGCACGGTCCAGAAGAGGACGACGATCAGGAAGCCCTCGCGGGATTTCAGCTCACCCTTTTCACGGCGGTTCGGCCACCATAATAGAGAGCCAATAGCTAAAGCGGCGAAAAAGGTCTGGGTAAACGCCCGCCCGGCACCATCACGGTATATCAGGGCCACTAATCCCGGGAGGATCATGGTCCCTGAAAATAAAATGACCAGCAGTCCAACGATTCGGGTAATCGCGCGAAAATGCATCTCTGGCGCTTCCTTTGATATGCAAAAAATCAGGTGGGGATTATTCGTCAATCTTCAGTAATTGCAACGAGCCACGGCTAAAATCAGCCAGTTTTGCTGAAAATGACGCCACTTCAGCTTGAGGAAGCGCAACATGCAGCTGGACGAACGCCTGATATTCGCTTTCGACAATGTGCCCTGCGAACTGGGTCAACAGCGCCTCAACACCGGCTAATTGCCCGTATTCACACTGCAAAGTATATGCGGTCAGCGGCGTCTTGCGCTGCGTTGTCAGCTGAGCAAGCGCCTGGTGTACGCCACCGCCATAGGCCTTCACCAGACCACCGGTACCCAGCAGAATACCGCCGTAGTAACGCACTACGACGGCGGTTATCTCACCAACGCCGCTGCCCATAAGCTGTGCCAGCATCGGTTTACCTGCCGTTCCCGCCGGTTCACCATCGTCGGAGAAACCCAGCTGCTGTGAATCATTCGGCGGCCCGGCCACCCACGCCACGCAGTGGTGGCGAGCGTCCGGGTGATCCGCTCTTACTGATTCAACAAACGCCTTTGCCGCCATTACGCCATCGGTATGCGCCAGTAGCGTAATAAACCGGCTCTTCTTAATCTCTTCGACAAAGCTCACCGGCGCGGCCGGTATCAACCAGCTGTCCATCAGGCCAGTTTCAGGTCACGCGTCATATTTTCGACACTGCTTTCATGGATAACGACGTTATCTTCGATACGAATGCCGCCAAACGGTTTCAGCGCTTCAATTTTCTGCCAGTCGAAGTGCTTGCTGAACTGCCCTTCGCGCCACGGCGCCAGCAGGGATTCAATAAAGTAGATACCCGGCTCGATGGTCAGCACCATACGCGGCTGGATGACGCGCGTGCAGCGCAGGTACGGATATTTAGACGGCGCCGCCAGATGAGTACCGGAATCATCCTGCATAAAGCCGGCGACATCATGCACCTGCAGGCCCAGCGGGTGGCCGATGCCGTGAGGCATAAACGGCCCGGTCAGGTCGTTTTCGACCATCGCCTCTTCGCTCATGTTGGTGACGATCTGATGCTTACGCAGCAGCTTAGCAATGCGCTGATGGAACTGGACGTGGTAATCCACGTAGCTGGTGCCGACTTTCAGCGTGCTAATCAGCGCCAGCTGCTCGTCATTAACGTCCTTAATCAGCTGGGCAAAGTCGCTATCGCCATGCGCGGCCCAGGTGCGCGTGAGATCCGCCGCATAGCCGTTATATTCCGCACCGGCATCAAGCAGGAAGCTGCGCGCTTCCGCCGGCGCACGGTGATCCAGTTTGGTGTAGTGCAGCACGGAGGCGTGCTCATTGATCGCCACGATGTTGCTGTACGGTACGTCGGTATCGCGGTGACCGGTCGCGGTCAGATAGGCCTGGTTGATATCGAACTCGCTCATCCCGGACAGGAAGGCTTCATGCGCCGCCCGATGACCGTTGATCGCTGATTTCTGCGCTTCGCGCATGCAGGCCAGCTCGTAATCCGTTTTATAGGAGCGGTAGTAGTGCAGATAGTCGATAACCCCTTTCGGGTTGATTTTATCCGCGGCGATCTCTAACCCCAGCGCGCGCTCAGGGACCGGGCCGATATAGCCGATATTGCCGCGCGCCGCCGGGAGCTGACTACCGATACCATCCGCCTTCGGCAGCGCAATCACGTCCACCTCTTCGGTCCAGAAGGAAGTCGGCAGCGGCTCAACGTTATGCCAGTAATCAACCGGCAGGTAGAACCACAGCTTCGGCTTATTGACGCCATCCACCAGCAGCCAGCAGTTAGGAACCTGCGTGACGGGCACCCACGCTTTAAACTGCGGATTGACCTTGAACGGGTACGGATGATCGTCAAGAAAAACGTTAACCAGCTCACCGGAGTGAATCAGTAAGGCATCGAGCTTAAAGCGAGATAAAACATCACGGGTACGTTCTTGTAGGGTAGCAATATGGTTTTTATAGAGCGCGGCTAGTGATTCCATCTATTTATCCTTTGATTTTATTAGATCGTGACTCTCCGCATCTTAGCACATCGGCTTCCGGCAGGGCGATTTCCGCCGGGTGTGATCCGACCAGCATTTATTTAAAGACTTGTTTGCAATTCTTTAACATAAATCCCACACTCCGTTTCATCTGGTACGACCAGATCATATTGCTGGATTCAGGAGACTGACATGCTCTACAAAGGCGACAACCTGTACCTCGACTGGCTGGAAGATGGCATTGCCGAACTGGTGTTCGATGCCCCCGGCTCGGTGAACAAGCTCGATACCGCAACCGTAGCCAGCCTCGGCCATGCGCTGGACGTGCTCGAAAAGCAAACAGATCTTAAAGGGCTGCTGCTGCGCTCTGAAAAAGCGGCCTTTATCGTCGGTGCCGACATAACCGAATTTCTCTCCCTGTTCCTGGTCCCGCAGGAGCAGCTGAGCCAATGGCTGCATTTTGCCAACAGCGTTTTCAACCGCCTCGAAGATTTACCGGTGCCCACCGTTTCAGCGGTCAACGGCTATGCGCTGGGCGGCGGCTGCGAGTGCGTGCTGGCAACGGACTATCGCCTGGCCACGCCGGACCTGCGCATCGGCCTGCCGGAAACTAAGCTGGGCATCATGCCGGGCTTCGGCGGTTCAGTGCGTATGCCGCGTCTGCTCGGTGCCGATAGCGCACTGGAAATTATCGCCGCCGGCAAAGACGTCGGTGCGGATCAGGCGCTGAAAATCGGCCTCGTCGACGGCATCGTCAAGCCGGAGAAACTGCGCGACGGCGCGCTCAGCATTTTACGCCAGGCCATTAGCGGCGATCTCGACTGGCAGGCGAAGCGCCAGCCGAAGCTGGAGCCGCTGAAGCTCAGCAAAATCGAAGCGGCCATGAGCTTCACTATTGCGAAAGGCATGGTTGCCCAGACCGCCGGTAAACACTATCCGGCGCCGATGACCGCCGTCAAAACCATCGAAGCTGCCGCGCGACTCGGCCGCGATGAGGCGCTGAAGCTGGAGAATCAAAGCTTCGTCCCGCTGGCGCACACCAAAGAGGCCCGCGCGCTGGTCGGCATCTTCCTCAACGATCAGTACGTCAAAGGCAAAGCGAAGAAGCTCACCAAAGACGTTGAAACCCCGAAACAGGCCGCCGTGCTGGGCGCGGGGATTATGGGCGGCGGTATCGCCTATCAGTCTGCCTGGAAAGGCGTGCCGGTCATCATGAAGGATATTAACGACAAATCGCTGACGCTCGGCATGAATGAAGCCGCCAAGCTGCTTAACAAACAGCTTGAGCGCGGCAAGATTGACGGCCTGAAGCTGGCTGGCGTCATCGGCACCATTCAGCCAACGCTGGACTACTCCGGCTTTGAGCGCGTGGACGTGGTCGTGGAAGCCGTTGTCGAAAACCCGAAAGTGAAAAAAGCGGTGCTGGCTGAGACCGAAGGCAAAGTGCGCCCGGATACGGTGCTGGCCTCCAACACCTCAACGATCCCGATCGGCGAACTGGCAAGCGTGCTGCAGCGTCCGGAGAACTTCTGCGGCATGCACTTCTTTAACCCGGTGCACCGCATGCCGCTGGTTGAAGTGATTCGCGGTGAAAAAACCTCGGACGAGACGATTGCCAAAGTGGTGGCCTGGGCCAGCAAGATGGGCAAAACGCCGATCGTGGTTAACGACTGCCCCGGCTTCTTCGTCAACCGCGTGCTGTTCCCCTACTTCGCCGGCTTCAGCCAGCTGCTGCGCGATGGCGCGGACTTCCGCAAGGTCGATAAGGTCATGGAGAAGCTGTTCGGCTGGCCGATGGGCCCGGCGTACCTGCTCGACGTGGTCGGCATCGATACCGCTCATCACGCGCAGGCGGTGATGGCCGCCGGCTTCCCGCAGCGCATGCAGAAAGATTATCGCGACGCGATTGACGCCCTGTTCGACGCGACCCGCTTCGGCCAGAAAAACGGCCTTGGCTTCTGGCGCTATACCCAGGACAGCAAAGGCAAACCGAAGAAAGAAGAGGACGCGGCCGTTGAAGGCCTGCTGGCGGACGTAAGCCAGCCGAAGCGCGACTTCAGCGATGAAGAAATTATCGCCCGCATGATGATCCCCATGGTCAACGAAGTGGTGCGTTGCCTGGAAGAAGGCATTATCGCCAGCCCGGCGGAAGCGGATATGGCGCTGGTTTATGGCCTCGGCTTCCCTCCATTCCACGGCGGAGCCTTCCGCTGGCTGGATACGCTGGGCAGCGCAAAATATCTCGATATGGCGCAGCAGTACCAGCACCTCGGCCCGCTGTATGAGGTGCCAGAAGGTCTGCGCAGCAAAGCGCGCCATAACGAACCCTATTACCCCCCGGTTGAGCCTGCCCGCCCGGTAGGCGAGCTGAAAACGGCTTAAGGAGTCACAATGGAACAGGTTGTCATTGTCGATGCAATTCGTACCCCGATGGGCCGTTCAAAAGGCGGCGCGTTTCGCCACGTGCGTGCGGAAGACCTCTCCGCGCACCTGATGCGTAGCCTGCTATCGCGTAATCCGGCGCTCGACGCCACCACGATTGACGATATCTACTGGGGCTGCGTACAGCAAACGCTGGAGCAGGGTTTCAACATCGCACGTAACGCGGCGCTGCTGGCGGAGATCCCGCACTCGGTGCCCGCGACGACGGTTAACCGCCTGTGCGGTTCATCGATGCAGGCGCTGCACGATGCGGCGCGCATGATCATGACCGGCGACGCGAGCGTATGCCTGATTGGTGGCGTGGAGCATATGGGCCACGTCCCGATGAGCCACGGCGTCGATTTCCACCCGGGCCTTAGCCGTAACGTCGCCAAAGCGGCCGGCATGATGGGCCTGACGGCAGAGATGCTGGCGCGTCTTCACGGCATCAGCCGCGAAATGCAGGACCAGTTTGCCGCACGCTCCCACGCTCGCGCATGGGCTGCGACGCAATCCGGCGCCTTTAAAAATGAGATTGTTGCCACGGGCGGTCACGACGCCGACGGGGTACTGAAATCATTTAACTATGATGAAGTTATTCGCCCGGAAACCACCGTAGAGGCGCTGGCCGCGCTGCGCCCCGCCTTTGACCCGGTCACCGGCACCGTCACCGCAGGCACCTCTTCCGCCCTCTCCGACGGCGCTGCCGCCATGCTGCTGATGAGCGAGAGCCGCGCCCGGGAGCTGGGGCTGAAACCCCGCGCCCGCGTACGCTCAATGGCCGTTGTTGGCTGCGATCCGTCCATCATGGGCTACGGCCCGGTTCCGGCCTCAAAGCTGGCGCTGAAAAAGGCCGGACTGAGCGCCAGCGATATCGACGTTTTTGAAATGAACGAAGCGTTTGCCGCGCAGATCCTGCCGTGCATAAAAGATCTGGGCCTGATGGAGCAGATCGACGAAAAGATCAACCTTAACGGCGGTGCGATCGCCCTGGGCCACCCGCTGGGCTGCTCCGGCGCGCGTATCAGTACCACGTTAATTAATCAGATGGAGCGCAAAGACGCGCAGTTTGGGCTGGCCACCATGTGCATTGGTTTAGGTCAGGGGATTGCGACGGTATTTGAGCGGATTTGATCAAAGAGTTAATCCCTGAATAATTCCTGCGGCATCGCGGCGGCAACCAGGTAAATCCCCGGCAGCATAGATAACTATGTGACCGGGGTGAACGAAGGCAGCCAGCAAAGAGGCAGCGTGAATTATGACGGGAGGGGGGTTTAGTTGCCGTTCTTCCCGCCTGTCAGGGGCGGGTTTTTTATTTCTGCAATCCACCATCAGCCGCCCCTTCCCGCAAGAACGGGGCGCCGATAATCAGATAAACGCGAAGGCGTCACCAAACAGGCGATCTTCACGGGCATGGCGTTCATTACAGAACAGGTCGCGGGCAATTTTAGCCATTTCGAAGCGACCGGCAATGTAGATATCATGCTCCGCCAGGGTGCCGTAATCCTGCAGCACCGCGGTCAGCACGGTTCCGGAACGTCCGCGCCACTCCTCTTCCGGCTGTTCAACAACCGGCTCAATGCGCAGGCCAGGATGCTCAATGCTCAGCGCTTCCAGCTCAGACAGATCGTAGAGGTGCTTCGCCTCGCGGCCGCCCCAGTAGATGGCAATATCGCGATTCGGATTGCGGGCCAGAGCCGTTAACAAAATGGAACGCACGTATGAAAAACCGGTTCCCCCGGCAATGAGAATGAGCGGACGATCCTCATCTTCACGCAGCCAGGCTTCGCCATGCGGGATATCAACCTCGATCTCACGCTCTTTCAGGATGCGATCCATGACCGCCATCGCATACAGGTTTAGCTCAGAAGCGCCGATATGCAGTTCAATAAACTCCTGTTCCGCTGGCGTAGAGGCCATAGAGAACGGACGCTTATCGCGCTCATCCATTACCACCATCAAATACTGGCCAGCGCGGAAAGAGAAAGCCGCTTCTGGCACTAATCGAACGCGATACACGGTATCGGTAATCGCCTCCACCGAGGTCACTTTACAGCTTAAGGTTGTCATGCGTCCCCTCTGTCGGGTCTATAGAGCAAAACAGCGGCGTTAGCCCCGCTTACTGTTATTTAAAGATAGCCAGCTCGTCCCAGATGGCGTCGACGCGCGCCGTCACCTCAGGATCTTTTTTGATTGGGCGGCCCCATTCTCGCTGAGTCTCGCCTGGCCATTTGTTTGTGGCATCCAGCCCCATTTTTGAACCCAGGCCGGAAACCGGCGAGGCAAAATCCAGATAATCAATTGGCGTATTTTCTACCAGTACCGTATCACGAGCCGGGTCCATCCGGGTAGTAATCGCCCAGATCACATCGTTCCAGTCGCGCGCGTTAACGTCATCATCGCAGACAATAACGAATTTGGTGTACATAAACTGGCGCAGGAAGGACCATACGCCCATCATCACGCGTTTAGCATGTCCGGCGTACTGTTTCTTCATCGTGACTACCGCCAGGCGGTAAGAGCATCCTTCCGGCGGCAGGTAGAAATCGACAATTTCCGGGAACTGCTTTTGCAGAATCGGCACAAAGACTTCGTTTAGCGCCACGCCTAATACGGCAGGCTCATCGGGCGGCCTTCCGGTGTAGGTCGAATGGTAAATGGCATCTTCGCGTCGGGTGATATGGGTCACCGTAAACACCGGGAAGCTGTCCACTTCGTTGTAATAGCCGGTATGATCGCCATACGGCCCTTCCGGCGCCATTTCACCCGGTTCAATATATCCTTCCAGCACAATTTCAGCACTGGCGGGTACTTCCAGATCGTTAGAAATACACTTCACGACTTCCGTTTTCGTTCCGCGCAGCAGGCCGGCAAAAGCGTACTCTGAAAGGGTATCGGGAACCGGCGTTACTGCCGCAAGAATGGTCGCCGGGTCGGCGCCGAGCGCCACGGAGACCGGGAAACGCTCTCCCGGATGCGCCGCACACCACTCCTGGAAATCCAGCGCGCCGCCGCGATGGGATAGCCAGCGCATAATCAGCTTATTTTTGCCAATCAGCTGCTGGCGATAGATACCCAGGTTCTGCCGTTCCTTATGCGGGCCGCGGGTGACCGTCAGCCCCCACGTAATCAGCGGCGCGGCATCATCCGGCCAGCAGGTCATAATCGGGATCTGCGTCAGGTCGACGCTCTCGCCTTCGATAATTTTCTGCTGACAGGGAGCGCCGCGCAGGCGCTTAGTCGGCATGTTCAGTACCTGCTTGAACTGCGGCAGCTTATCGAAGAGATCGCGAAAGCCTTTTGGCGGCTCAGGTTCTTTGAGGAAAGCTAACAGCTTGCCCACTTCCCGCAGCGAGCTAACGTCTTCCTGCCCCATGCCCATCGCCACGCGCTTAGGCGTGCCAAACAGATTACACAGCACCGGCATGGTGTAACCTTTAGGATTTTCGAATAGCAGAGCCGGGCCGCCGGCACGTAAAGTGCGATCGGCAATTTCGGTGATTTCCAGATGAGGATCGACCGGCAGGGATATCCTTTTCAGTTCCCCCTGCTGCTCCAGTAATGTCAGAAAGTCGCGTAGATCGTGGTATTTCATGGAGTTGTTATTGACCTCTATACAGGCGGCTGATTATACGGTGTTCGCCGGTGCCATGCTGTACTTTTGTTAAATTAGCGTGAAAGAATATAGAATTTTAGTTTTCACTTATAATGGCTTTCGCGATCGCTCCAGGCTTTTGTTATGCTTGCTACTAATCGAGTGGAAAGAGTTATTATGCAAGCCTGGTATTTACTGTATTGCAAGCGTGGGCAGCTTCAGCGCGCCCAGGAACATCTCGAACGGCAGGCGGTCAATTGCCTGATGCCGACGATCGCACTGGAAAAAATCGTCCGCGGTAAACGCACTACGGTCAGCGAACCCCTGTTCCCTAACTATCTGTTTATCGAATTCGATCCGGAAGTTATCCATACCACGACCATTAGCGCTACGCGCGGCGTGAACAGCTTTGTTCGTTTTGGCGCCCAGCCGGCTACCGTACCGTCGGCGGTTATCCATCAGCTCTCTATCTATAAACCGGAAGGCATTACGGATCCGGAAACGCCGCATGGCGGCGATAGCGTGCTGATTACCGACGGCGCGTTCGAAGGCCTGCAGGCGATCTTCAGCGAGCCGGATGGCGAAACGCGCTCTATGCTGCTGCTAAACCTGCTTAACAAACAGGTGCTGCAGAGCGTCAAAAATACCGACTTCCATAAAATCTGACGGCGCGGCTAAAAGCGAACGCCAAAGAGCGTTCTGGCGTTGGCGTCCGTCACCGCCTCCAGCCGCTGAGCCTCCTCCCCGCGCCAGCCCGCAACGCGCGTCAGGATGTGCGGCAGGTGCACGGGCTCGTTGCGCCGGGAATTGGGTTTAGGGCTCAGGTCTCGCGGCAGTAGATAGGGCGCATCGGTCTCAATCAGCAGGCGATCGGCCGGAATTTCAGTCAGCAGATTGCGCAGCTCAAGGCCGCGACGCTCGTCGCATACCCAGCCGGTGATCCCGATATACAAACCTCTCTCCAGACACTCGCGTACTTCATCACGGCTGCCGGTAAAGCAGTGCAGCACGGCTCCGGGCAGCTTATCCAGCCACGGCGAGAGCAGCGTCAGAAAGCGCTCGTGGGCGTCGCGGCAGTGCAAAAATACCGGCAGCGAAAGCTCGGCCGCCAGCGCCAGCTGGGCGCTAAACGCCGCTTCCTGCTCCGCAGGAGTCGAAAAGTTACGGTTGAAATCGAGGCCGCATTCACCGATTGCCACCACTTCAGGCCTGCGCGCCAGCTCGCCGATCGCCACCGCGACCGACTCCGTCCAGCTGCTGCTGTCATGCGGGTGCACGCCTGCGGTTGACCAGCAGCGGGAATAGCGCCGCGCCATCTGCTGCGCCTGTTCACTTTCATGGAGATTGGTGCCGGTCAGCAGCATGCCGGTCACGCCGGCCGCCTGAGCGCGGGCAACGACCTCATCACGATCGCGAGAAAACTGTGAACTGGTCAGATTTACGCCAATATCAAACATCGCCCCTCCCATATGACAACCGCCCTGACGGGCGGTTAGCTACTCTTCTTTACTGCCCGCCTCTTCGGCAGCGGCATCTTCATCGCGCGTCAGGCGTTTTCCGGTGTAGAAGCGGGCGAAGAAGACCCCAACTTCAAACAGGCAGTACATCGGAATCGCCAGCAGCGTTTGCGAGAATACGTCCGGCGGCGTCAGCAGCATACCCACAACGAAGGCGCCGACCAGCACATAGGGCCGTTTCTTACGCAGATCGTCCGGCGTGGTGACGCCCATCCAGCACAGCAGGACGATGGCTACCGGCACCTCAAACGAGACGCCAAAAGCGATAAATAGCGCCATGACGAAGTCGAGATAGCTGCGGATATCGGTGGAGACCTGCACGCCTTCCGGCGCCGCGTGCGTCAGGAAGCCAAACGCCAGCGGGAACACCACAAAGTAGGCGAAGGCCATACCGATGTAGAACAGCAGCGTGCTGGAGACCAGCAGCGGCATCACCAGCCGGCGTTCATGCTTATACAGGGCCGGCGCCACAAACGCCCAGACCTGATAAAGAATGACCGGCACCGACAAAATGATCGAGACCATAAATGTCAGCTTGATCGGCGTGAAGAAAGGAGAGGCTACGTCCGTGGCGATCATCGTCGCGCCAACCGGCATCTGCCGGATAAGCGGGGCCGAAACCAGCTGATAGATGTCGTTGGCAAAGTAAACCAACGCCAGAAAAATCACCAGAATCGCGAGAATGCTGTTGATCAGACGCTTACGCAGCTCAATCAGATGCGAAATTAGCGGTTGAGTATCGTCTACGCCCATTTTTACGGTTTATCACTCGATGCGGGGGAGGAATCGGTAGCTTTTACGGCAGCCTTTTCTTTGGCTTCAGGAAGCTCGGTCGACGGCGTCAGCGGCTCATCGACGGCGCTGGCTGGCGCATGAACCGGCGCGCTGGCCTGGCGTTCAGCCGTCGCCGGCGTGACGTCCTGCCGCTGTTCTTCGCTGCCTTTCACCACCGGGTTATGGATAGTGTTCGCTTCGTCGCTGGCTTTCTCAGGATCGTGCGCGGAATAGGAGCGTTTCATGGATTCGGCGGCTTCACGCAGCTCGTCCATTGAGGCCTTCAGCTCAGGCGTCAGGTTATCCAGGCTCGCCTTTTCGACTTTCTTCAGGCTCTCCTGAAACTCCTGCAGTTTTAGTTCCTGAGTGATCTCATTTTGCACGGTGGCCGCCAGCGACCGCAGCGTGCGGATCCAGCTAGCCACCGTTTTTACCGCTACGGGCAGTCGCTGTGGCCCCAGTACGATAAGGCCAATCACAAACACCAGCAGTAGTTCACTAAAACCGATATCGAACACGAATTACACCTGCTCTTTGTCGTGGCGTTTTGTCTCGTCTTTTTTCGCATCATCCTGCTTGTCAGCGATAGATTTCGCCGCGAAATCCGCGTCCGGAGTCCCGTTTTCAGGTTTTTCATCATCACTCATAGCCTTTTTAAAGCCCTTGATTGATGCGCCTAAATCCGATCCCAGCGAGCTCAGCTTTTTTGTCCCAAAAAGCAGAACGACGATGACGACAACAATTAATAACTGCCAGATACTGATACCACCCATACACATTCCCCTATGACAGATGATGAATTAATGGGACGCATTATACACGTCATCCCGCGGGCCGCCTCTTCGTCAGGCTGCTCGCATGACTTCGCGCAACAACGAATGCGCCGTGATGGAGGCCATACCGCTTAGCGCGTTTTCCGCCAGCCAATCAGCCAGGTCACAACGCCACCGGCCATTAGCCAGCCGGGCATCAGGCCCCACTCCGGCCGGTGGATAAATAACAGCGTACCGCTGAGTAATAAAACGGCGCCTATACCAAACAGATAACGGGACTGTCCCTGGTGAGCGTGCCGCACCTGGATGTCGCGGACAATCGTATCAACGCTGTGCTGCAGCTGTTTGCTCTGCTGCAGGCTTTGGTACACCAGCTCCGGTATCTCCGGCATTCTTTCAATCCAGAACGGCGCTTTTTCTTTAAACGCGCGTACCAGCGCCGGAATGCCGACCTGATCTTTAATCCACGACTCAAGGAAAGGCTTCGCCGTTTTCCACAAGTCTAACTGAGGATAGAGCTGGCGGCCTACCCCTTCTACGTAAAGTAATGTCTTCTGTAGCAATACCAGCTGCGGCTGCACTTCCATATTGAAGCGCCGGGCGGTATTGAACAGGTTCAGCAGTACGTGCCCAAAGGAGATTTCAGCCAGCGGCTTTTCGAAGATAGGTTCGCAGACGGTGCGGATGGCAAACTCGAACTCTTCAACGTTTGTATCCGCAGGCACCCAGCCGGAATCGACGTGCAGCTCGGCAACTTTGCGATAGTCACGGTTGAAGAAGGCGATGAAGTTTTCCGCCAGATAGCGCTTATCTTCTTTATTCAGCGAGCCCACGATGCCGCAGTCAATGCCGATATATTTCGGGTTCTCCGGATGCTCGTAGCTGACAAAAATATTGCCCGGATGCATGTCGGCGTGGAAAAAGCTGTCGCGGAATACCTGGGTGAAAAAGACCTGCACGCCCCGCTCTGCAAGCAGCTGCATGTTGGTACCCTGAGCTTCCAGCGCCTCGACATCGGAAACCGGGATGCCGTAAATCCGCTCCATCACCATCATGCCTTCGCTACAGTAATCGGAGTAAACCTCCGGAACGTAGAGCATCGGGCTATCTTCAAAATTGCGCCGCAGCTGGATGGCGTTTGCCGATTCGCGCAGCAGGTTGAGCTCGTCGAGCAGGGTCTTTTCATACTCGCGCACCACTTCCTGCGGGCGCAGGCGGCGGCCGTCGGGCAGCAGGCGAGGCACCCAGCGCGCCAGGCGATAGATAAGCTTCATATCCGCTTTGATAACCGGCACGATGTCCGGGCGGATAACCTTAATCACAATCTCTTTGCCGTTCTCTTTCAGGCGCGCGGTATGCACCTGAGCAATCGAGGCGGAGGCCAGCGGCTCAATCGAGAAATCATCAAACCAGGCATCAACCGGAAGACCGCCCATCGCCAGCTCGATCTGCTTTTTAGCCAGCTGGCCATCAAACGGCGCCACGCGATCCTGCAGGAGCGCGAGCTGATCGGCTATTTGCGGAGGAAAGAGATCGCGACGGGTTGACAGCATCTGGCCAAATTTGATCCACACGGGGCCCAGCTCCTGCAGCGCAAGGCGTAAGCGTTCGCCGAGAGGTTTGTCTTTGTGACGATTTGGCATCCAGAACAGCGTACGCCGCCAGATACGCAGCGGCAGCGTGATACGCATTTTGGGGATCAGCTCATCGAGCCCGTAGCTCAAAAAGGTGCGGATAATAAGATACAGGCGCCGTAATTCTCCTGGCGTCATTTGCCCTCCAGCGTTTCCAGCCGTTTTTCAAGCGCAGCCAGGGCGCGTTCCGCGGCGGCGGTCTCTTCCCCAAACCAGGCCATTTCCAGCGGGCCCGGCGCCAGACGCCACTCTTCGGTGAGCGCCTCAGCGACATACCGCTGCTGGCGCTGCGCGCCGTGCAGCAGGAATCGAGCGCCGGTGCGGAATACTTTGCTGACGCCCTCGGCGACAATATCGCCGGTATACGGGGCCAGCAGCTCAGCGGGATCAAACTCCGCCAGATCGCACAGCGTCACCATATTCTGCACCACCTGCAGATCGCCCTGCACCTGCAGGTCACCGCTGCGGATAAGCGCGGTAAGCTGCTGACGATTGCGCAGCTGCGGCAGGACGCTCAGGCGGGTGATGACGGTACAGTCGGCTTCGCCTTCCCACGCGCCGAGCACATCGACCTGGCGCTCGCTAAAGGCCAGAACCACCGGCGTCGACAGCTCCTGCAGCTCCACGCGCAGCACTTTCCCTGACAGACGCTGACGCGCCGGTTTTAAGGCTTTATCACGCCAGAGAAAGGTATTCAGAACCGCCTCAATACCCGCGGTTACCAGTGGTTTGAAAGGCATAGCGTCCCCCCTGTCAGAACTTATAACCGCGGTGTAACGCCACGATACCTGCCGTCAGGTTGTAGTAGTCGACGCTTTCAAAGCCCGCATCCTGCATCATGCCCTTCAGGGTGTCCTGATCGGGGTGCATGCGAATAGATTCCGCCAGATAGCGATAGCTTTCGCCGTCGCTGGCTACCAGTTCGCCCACGCGCGGCAGGATATGGAAGGAGTAGGCGTCGTACGCTTTGCTCAGCGGTTCAATAATCGGTTTTGAAAACTCCAGCACCAGCAGGCGTCCGCCCGGCTTCAGCACCCGGTACATGGAGCGCAGCGCTTTTTCTTTATCGGTGACGTTGCGCAGGCCGAATGAAATCGTGATGCAGTCAAAGGTGTTATCGGCAAACGGCAGCGCTTCGGCATTGGCCTGAACGTACTCAACGTTGCCGACGATGCCGACGTTGCGCAGCTTTTCGCGGCCCATTTTCAGCATTGAATCGTTAATATCGGCCAGCATCACGCGGCCAGATTCACCGACCAGGCGGGAGAATTTTGCCGTCAGGTCGCCGGTGCCGCCGGCCAGATCCAGCACGGTCTGCCCGCGACGCACGCCGCTGCAATCGATGGTGAAACGCTTCCACAAACGATGAATACCGAACGACATCAAATCGTTCATCACATCATATTTCGCGGCCACAGAATGGAATACATGCGCAACCATGTCCGCCTTCTGCTCTTTGGCAACCGTCTGAAAGCCAAAGTGCGTCGTTTCTTGTGAATCCTCAACCATCTCAATGCCTGCTTGCTTATCAAGAAAATGTTCGCCGAGTGTAACAGATTTAGCGCATTTCCCATACGGTTCAACGCGGCTGAGAACCCTCGCCCGACAGCGATGCGGCGGAAGGTTCGGATGAAAAACCGTTACTTTCCGATGGGTTATCATCATCATCCAGCCGGTATTCATCGTCCTGGGCGGTTGCCTGTTCGACTAAGTCCGGATTAATCCCGCGCTTAACCTCCACCCCGAGGCCGCGAAAGGCTTCAGCCTGCACCAGCAGGTTGCCGCGACCGGAGGCCAGCTTTTTCATCGCCTGGCGGTAATTATCCTGCGCTTTGTCGAGGCTCTGGCCTATTGCGGACATGTCATCGACAAACAGCCGCATCTTGTCGTACAGGCGGCCCGCGCGTTCGGCAATTTTCTGCGCATTGCGGCTCTGATGCTCATAGCGCCAGAGGTTGGCTATCGTGCGTAACGCAACCAGCAGCGTGGTGGGGCTGACCAGCATAATATTGTGCTGCAGCGCTTCGCTGATAAGCTCTGGCTGGCGGTCTATCGCCAGCAGAAATGCGGGCTCAACGGGGATAAACATCAGGACGTAGTCGAGCGATCGCAGCCCCGGCAGCTGCTGATAGTCTTTCCTGCCAAGCAGGCGGATATGGCTGCGCACCGAGGCAATATGCTCCTGCAGCGCCGCCTCGCGGGCGTAGTCATCTTCGGCGTTGAAGTAGCGCTCATAGGCCACCAGGGTCATTTTGGCATCAATGACCACGTCTTTTCCCTGCGGCAAACGGACGATCACGTCCGGCTGCATCCGCGAGCGGTTTTCCGTTTCAATGCTGACCTGAGTCTGGTACTCGTAGCCTTCCCGCAGCCCGGAAGCCTCCAGCACGCGGGTTAAAACCACTTCTCCCCAGTTGCCCTGGGTTTTGTTATCGCCCTTAAGCGCGCGGGTCAGGTTGAGGGCCTCCTGCGCCATTCGGGTATTGAGCTGCTGTAAATTGCGGATTTCATGGGCCAGGGTGTGGCGCTCTCGCGCCTCCTGGCCGAAGCTGTCCTGTACCTGGCGACGAAAACCGTCCAGCTGTTCACGCAGCGGCGTCAGCAGGCCGTGCAGGCTTTGTCGGTTCTGCTCATCAACCCGCCGGTTGCTGTGCTCGAAAATGCGGTTCGCCAGATTTTCAAACTGCTCGCTGAGGCGCTGCTCGCTGTTCATCATCTGGCGAACTTTCTCTTCCGCATGTAGCCGGGTAGATTCAAGGCGGGTGGTGACTTCACGGAGGTCGGCCTCCAGCGAACTATTGATATCGCGCAGGCTGCGCAGCTCATTATTCAGCAGCTCGCACTCATCGCGCCAGTGGGCCGCCTGCACCACCTGCTGGCGGGCCGAGCTGAGCTCAATATCCAGCTCGCGCCGCTCTTCGATGAGGTCGGCACGCGTCCGATCGGCAGCGGCCTTCGTCGCCAGCCAGCCGACGACCAGCCCTACGACCAGCGCCGCGATGGCACTTATAATCATTGAGATATCCACAACGCCCCCTGCTACTGCAACCGCCTACGGCACAAAAATAGAATTGTGCTGTACAAACGTCCAGTTTAAAAGGAATTTCCTGCGAGGCGCAGCGCAAAAAAGAGAGGCCGGGCGAGCCGGCCTTCGCGATAAGGGGAGGAACTACAGCAGACGGCGGGCCGCTTCAACGACAATTTTCACCGCATGGCTTTCGGTTTGCTTCATGGTTTCGGCGTTAGGAATTTCCTGCTGGGTACGGTTAACGATAACCCCGGCAACCATCCCGGCGCGCAGGCCCTGGCTGGAGCACATGGTCAGCAGCGTGGCGGATTCCATTTCGTAGTTCATGACGCCCATCGCCTGCCACTCTGCCATCGAGCCTTTAAAACGGCTCACCACGCGACCGGAAACGGTGTCATAGCGCTCCTGGCCCGGATAGAAGGTATCGGAAGAGGCGGTTACGCCGATATGGGTCGTTGCGCCGATTGATTTAGCCGCTTCCACCAGCGCGGTGGTGCAGGCAAAGTCAGCGACGGCCGGATATTCCATTGGCGCAAAGTGCAGGCTCGCGCCGTCGAGGCGCACGGATGCCGTAGTCACCAGCACGTCGCCAACGTTGATATTCGGCTGGATGGCGCCAGTGGTGCCGATACGCAGGAAGGTATTGATTCCCAGCTGAGCCAGTTCTTCAACGGCAATCGACGTCGACGGGCCGCCGATACCGGTAGAGCAGACGATCACCGGCTTGCCGTCAAGCTCGGCGCGCCAGGAGGTAAATTCGCGGTGCGATGCCAGCTTGACCGGCTTATCCATCAGCGCGGCGATCTTTTCCACACGCTCCGGATCGCCAGGGACGATAGCCAGCGTAGCCCCTTGTAAATCGTTTTTGGTGAGGCCGAGATGAAAAACATCAGACTTAGACATAAAAGACTCCTCTGTGGGTCGAATTATCAGCAGAAGCAAAACGGTACTTTACAGAAGCCATCCGCTTAATTTTGTGACACCAATCACCATGAATGAAAATCATTGCAACAATATTCCATTAAATAGTGAGTTACGTCACATTAACAAGTTATATTCACCGTGTCTGAACAAAAGATAGCCTGTTTCGGGCACTGTGATTCGTTAACGTCCGGTCTTAAGAGTCTATAGTTATCGATGCGCTAATAAATTAAGGGTACGGAGAATACCATGACCACAACCAAGCAACCCGGCTTTGCACCTGCAGCCACCCCGCACGCTTCTACCGCCGTTTATACGTCGGAAGAGAGCATTACCGCTGGAGAAACCTCGATCCCTTCTCAGGGAGAGAATATGCCGGCGTACCATGCCCGGCCTAAAAATAGCGATGGCCCGCTTCCGGTGGTGATCGTGGTGCAGGAAATTTTCGGCGTCCATGAGCATATCCGCGACGTCTGCCGTCGCCTGGCGCTGGAAGGCTATCTGGCGATCGCTCCAGAGCTGTACTTTCGCCAGGGCGATCCCAACGAGTACACCGATATCCCGACGCTATTCCAGGAGCTGGTCAGCAAAGTCCCGGACTCGCAGGTGCTGGCAGACCTTGACCACGTCGCCAGCTGGGCGGGTCGTCACGGGGGCGATGCTCATCGCCTGCTGATCACCGGCTTCTGCTGGGGTGGACGTATTACCTGGCTCTATGCCGCGCACAACCCGCAGCTGAAGGCCGCCGTCGCCTGGTACGGCAAGCTGGTCGGGCAGAAAACGCTAAACTCCGCGAAGCATCCGGTGGACGTCGCCGTCGATCTTAACGCGCCGGTGCTGGGACTCTACGGCGCGAAGGATGACAGCATCCCGCAGGATACGGTTGAAACCATGCGCCAGGCGCTGCGCGCCGCCAACGCGACGGCGGAGATCGTGGTCTATCCGCAGGCCGGCCACGCGTTTAATGCCGACTATCGCGCCAGCTACCATGAGGAGTCGGCGCGGGACGGCTGGCAGCGCATGCTGGCGTGGTTTGCCCAGTATGGCGGGGGAAAGAAGGCTTAAATTTGCGCTCCCGATGAATATAAAAGAGGAGGCATTCGCCTCCTCTTTTTATTACCGCACGATCGATTTCTACGTTACCTGTTACTGCGTTACCGCTGATTTTACCGCGGCGGCTCTTTATGCGGATTCACGCAGGTTCTGCGCGGCTTTCACCATGTTCGCCAGCGCCGCACGGGTTTCCGGCCAGCCGCGAGTTTTTAGTCCGCAGTCCGGGTTAACCCACAGACGCTCCGCCGGGATGCGCTGAGCGGCTTTCTCCAGCAGGGCTTCAATCCACTCCACGCTCGGGACGTTAGGCGAGTGGATGTCATACACGCCCGGCCCGATTTCGTTCGGATATTCGAACTCCTCGAACGACTCCAGCAGCTCCATGTCGGAACGCGAGGTCTCAATGGTAATCACGTCCGCATCCAGCGCCGCGATAGAATCCATGATGTCGTTGAACTCGCAGTAACACATATGGGTATGGATCTGGGTATCATCCCGAGCCACGGCGGCGTTGATGCGGAAGGCCTCCACGCCCCACTGCAGGTAGGCATCCCAGTCGCTCCGCTTGAGGGGCAGGCCTTCGCGCAGCGCCGGTTCATCAATCTGGATGATGCCGATACCGGCCGCTTCCAGATCCGCCACTTCGTCACGCAGCGCCAGCGCAATCTGCTTCGCGATGGTTTCGCGGCTGACGTCTTCGCGGGGGAACGACCAGCACAGAATCGTCACCGGACCGGTCAGCATGCCTTTCACCGGCTTGTCGGTAAGAGACTGCGCGTATTTCGCCCACTCAACGGTGATGGCTTCCGGGCGGCTGACGTCGCCGATCACCACCGGCGGCTTGACGCAGCGCGAACCGTAGCTCTGAACCCAGCCGTTTTGCGTAAAGATAAAGCCGTCGAGGTGCTCACCGAAATACTCCACCATGTCGTTACGCTCGGCTTCGCCGTGCACCAGCACGTCGAGGCCTAAACGCTCCTGTTCAACGATTGCCTGCTTAATATGCTCCGCGATGCCGGTACGGTAGTTGTTCGCGTCGAGATTGCCTTTCTTGAAGTCCAGGCGCAGGCCGCGAATTTCGGTGGTCTGCGGGAAAGAGCCGATGGTCGTGGTCGGCCACGCCGGCAGGTTAAAGCGGCTGCGCTGGGCCCGGGCACGCTCTGCGTACGGGCTGTTGCGCTGGCTGTCCCGGGCGGTAATGGCCGCCAGGCGTTTTTCCACCGCGGCGTTGTGTACGCGGGTTGAGTGACGGCGGGCCTGAATCGGCGCGCTCCACTCCTCAATGGCGGCGGTATCGCCGCTGTTCAGCGCATCGCGCAGCAGCGCCAGCTCGGTGCATTTTTGCAGGGCGAAGGCAAACCAGCTTTTCACCTCCGCATCCAGGCGGGTTTCCACGCTCAGGTCGATCGGGCTGTGCAGCAGGGAGCAGGAGGAGGCGACCCACAGCTGACGTTTGCCGACGATCTCTTTAATTTGCGCATATTTCTCGGTCAGATCTGCGCGCCAGACGTTACGACCGTTGACCAGGCCCGCGGAGAGCAGCCAGCCTGACGGCAGGCGCGCATGCAGCCCGGCAACATCATCTTTACCGTGAACCAGGTCAACGTGCAGACCCTGTACCGGCAGCGCGACGATGGTATCGAGGTTGGCGCTAACCCCTTCAAAATAGGTGGTCAGCAGCAGCTTAACCTGGCCCTGCAGCGCGTCGTATGCCGGCCTGAAGGCATCCAGCCACGCCTGCGGCAGCTCCAGCACCAGCGCCGGCTCATCAATCTGCACCCACTCAACGCCGCGTTTTGCCAGCTCAGCCAGCACCTGCTGATAGACCGGCAGAATGTCATTCAGCAGCTCCAGGCGATCGAACTGCTCGCCTTTCACTTTACCCAGCCACAGATAAGTCACCGGGCCAAGCAGCACGGGCTTCACCTTATGGCCCAGCGCCAGCGCTTCGTCAACTTCGTCCAGCAGCTGGGTCCAGGTCAGTTTGAACGCCTGACCTTTCACAAACTCCGGCACCATGTAGTGATAGTTGGTGTTAAACCATTTGGTCATTTCCGCCGCTGCCGCCGGTTCACCGCTCGGCGCACGGCCGCGGCCAATGCGGAACAGAGTATCGATATCGACGGAGCCGTCTTTGTTCTGATGACGAGCCGGCACGTTGCCCAGAAGCAGGCTGGTGGTCAGAACATGGTCGTACCAGGCGAAATCGCCCACCGGCAGCAGATCGATACCCGCCTGCTTTTGCTGATCCCAGTGGCGAGCGCGCAGCTCACGGCCCACTGCCAGCAGCTCTTCACGGGTTGTGTTACCCGCCCAGTAGCTCTCTTGCGCTTTTTTCAGCTCGCGGCGAAGACCAACGCGAGGGAAACCGAGGGTGTGATTAATAATTGTCATTTTTTGAGCCTCATGATGTGCAAATCCTAAGGATTTTAAATTCAGAGAAGGCGGCAAGTTTACTCATCCCCGGGAGCTTACATAAGTAAGTGACCGGGGTGGGGAAACGTAGCCAACGCGCTATTAATTTAAAAGACGACGGATTTTTTAGACGTCCAGATGTTTACACATCCATAATTGGCGGTTACTGTATATTCCTCAAGCGCAAATTATTCATGCCGAAGTGAAGGACTTTCATGATCGAAATTAAACACCTGAAAACGCTGCTGGCGTTGCGGAATAGCGGTTCACTGGCGGGCGCTGCGGCGGCCCTGCACCAGACCCAATCCGCCCTGTCCCACCAGTTCAGCGATCTGGAACAGCGCCTTGGCTTCCGTCTGTTTGTGCGTAAAAGTCAGCCTTTGCGCTTCACCGCGCAGGGCGAGATTTTGCTGCAGCTGGCACACCAGGTGCTGCCGCAAATCGCCCGCGCCCTGCAGGACTGTAACGAGCCGCAGCAAACCCGGCTGCGCATCGCCATTGAGTGTCATAGCTGCATTCAGTGGCTGACGCCGGCGCTCGAGAGCTTCCGCGCCAGCTGGCCGCACGTCGAGGTTGATTTCCAGTCCGGGGTGACCTTTGACCCACAGCCCGCACTCCAGCAGGGCGAGCTGGATCTGGTGATGACGTCCGATATTCTGCCGCGCAGCGGGCTGCACTATTCGCCGATGTTTGATTTTGAAGTGCGCCTGGTGCTGGCGCCGGATCATCCGCTGGCCTTGAAAACGCGGATTGTGCCGGAAGACCTGGCCGCAGAGCTGCTGCTGATTTACCCGGTGCAACGCAGTCGTCTGGATATCTGGCGCCACTTCCTGCAGCCGGCGGGTATCAGCCCGCAGCTGAAGAGCGTCGATAATACGCTGCTGCTCATTCAGATGGTTGCCGCGCGGATGGGCATCGCGGCGCTGCCGCACTGGGTGGTGGAGAATTTTGAACGCCAGGGTCTGGTGGTCACCAAAACCCTGGGTGAAGGCCTGTGGAGCCGGCTGTACGCCGCCGTGCGCGACGGCGAGCAGCGTCAGCCGGTTACCGAAGCATTTATTCGCTCAGCGCGGAACCACGCTTGCGATCATCTGCCGTTTGTCCGGAGTGCGGAGCGACCCAACGGCGATGGACCCACAGCGAGGCCAGGATCACCAGAGCCCCAATAATAAAGCTCGGCCAGTGGGGCTGTTCCTGCCAGATGGCAAGGTTAACCAGCAGCCCGGCTGGAACATGGACGTTATTCATGATGCCCAGCGTTCCGGCATCCACCTGCGTCGCCCCGTAGTTCCACATGAAGTACCCCAGCCCTGAAGCCACCACGCCAAGCCATACCAGGATGCTCCACTGCACCGTGGTCGTCGGCAGCCTGTGCGGGTTGCCCAGCATAAGCCAGGCCGCAACCGCCACCAGCAGCGCCCCCATATAGAACCACGCAAAAGCGTTGTGCTGGGGCATCGGCCGTAGCTCCATCAGGCGTTTGTAGCCCACCATGCCGATGGCAAAGCAGATATTCGATAGCTGAACCAACAGCAGCCCGGTCCAGAAATGATCGCTCACTTTATCGTAGCGAATAATGGCCGCCCCCAGCACCGCCAGCCCGGCGCTGAGCAGATAGCCCCAGCGCAGCCTGCGCCCGCTGATCAGGTCATAAATCAGGGTGATATAGAGCGGCGTAAACACCGTGAACAGCAGAAATTCGGAGACCGTCAGGTAGAGGTAAGCGCGGAACGCCAGCAGATACATAATGCCAAGCTGCATGGCCCCTACCAGCATATACAGCACGATAGTCCGCGGCGACTGCCCGCGGGTGCGCAAAAACGGCAGGAACACCAGCGCCGCCAGCCCAACGCGCATCAGCACCGAAAAGTAGCTATCAACGCTGCCCGCCAGGTACTCGCCGATCAGGCTAAAGGAGAAGGCCCACAGGATGGTGGTAATAATCAGTAGCGCCACAATGAATGTCTCTCAGGAGGAAGAACGCTCATTGTAGCGAAGAGTCAGGTTGACAACTGGAGAATAAATCGCCAGTCGTCAATCTTTATCAGGAGAGATAGTGCCTGCGCAGATAGTGCGGTACCGCGTCGTCAGCGTTGCTGCCAATCACCTCCAGCTCGGGGTGAAGATCTTTCAGGCGCTGGTGCGCATTCAGCATAATGCAGCCCTTGCCCGCCATCGACAGCATCTCTGCATCGTTCATGCCGTCGCCAAAGGCGATGCAGTCCTTCAGGGCGTAGCCCTGCATTTTGGCCACCGCTTCGAGGGCATGACCTTTCGATACGCCGCCCGCCATCACTTCCAGACAGGTCAGCGTTGAGAAGCTGACGTTCACGCGATCGCCCCAGCGGGCGTTGATCGCCTGCTCCAGCGGCAGCAGATGCTGATGATCCTCACAGGTGAAAAACACCTTGCTGATCCCCTGGGAATCAAGCTCGCCGGGCTCGTACAGCTTGTAATTAAACACCGCCTCTTTGAAAAAGCGCATCTCTTCCGGGCGGTGGCGGTTCATGTACCATTCGTCGTCGCGATAGACGTTGGTGACGACCAGCGGATCGCTGCGCATCATCTCAAACAGATCGCTGGCAATATCGCGATCGAGGTTATGGGCGAATATCTGATTGCCCTCGCTATCGTGCACGCGCGCCCCGTTGGAGGTGATCATGTAGGACTTAATGCCGAGATTATCGCGAATCTGCCCGACGTCGATGTAATGACGGCCGGTAGCGAAAACAAAGTTGATGCCGCGAGCGGTCAGCAGCTGCAGCGTCTCTTTCGCGTAGGGGGTTAGGTAGTGATCGGGAGAAAGCAGCGTGCCATCTAAGTCAGACGCAACAACCTGGTACATAAAAAATTTAACCTCTAAGCAGGGCGACGAGCGTTTTCGTCGGATTAAGAGCCTATCCCATCAGGCTATTTTATTTGCCATTTCGGACCCGGGCAGCGCTCACCATCCTCACGTACGACCTGTACGTTGCGGTGGTTCCGCGCTGTCCGTGCCCCGCAGGCTGCAACAATTTACACCTGCCGGGAAAGGCGCTAATTGTGTCGAGTGAAAAAATCGACGATGGCATTTAGCGCGACTGAGCGCATGGCGTCCTTTTCAAAAAGGATCTCATGGTATGCCCCTTCTATGACAAGCGGCTTATTACCTTCGCAGGGGTGGCCCGCCGCAGCTCGCAGCTCGCAGTAGCGCTCGTGCATACGGTTGTCGACCACGCGTTCTTCTTCAGCCTGCAACAACAGCGTGGGGGTAATATCTTTCTCTACGCCAGCCAGCGCCTCTTCGCCCGCGAGGATCCCCTCGCGCACCCAGTGGTACGTTGGCCCGCCCACCCGCAGCTGGGGTTCGTCCGCATAGAAGCGCAGGTTGCGCCGGTAGCGCTGGCGGCTATGCGTCAGAACGTTGACCGCGAAGGGCAGCGCTCGCCAGCGGCCGGTGCCAATGGCGTACTCTTCCCGAATGCGCTGATAGCCCTCAGCCCAGTCGAGAATATGGCGCACCATCCAGTCCGGAAGACGCATAACGATCCCGAACATCGGCGCGCATAGCGCGATGGCGTCACAGTGCTGCTGGTGGCGTTGCAAAAATAGCGTCGCGATGGCCCCGCCCATTGAGTGGGCCAGTATAAAGCGTTTTCGCCAGTGGCCGGGCGCCACTTCCTGCTGCCAAAGCGCGGCGAGATCGTCAACATAATCGCTGAAGTTGACGACGTGGCCGCGGTGGCTGTCGGTTAATAAGCGCCCCGATCGCCCCTGTCCGCGGTGATCGATAATCATCACGTCAAAGCCGCTGTGGAACAGATCGTAGGCCAGCTCGGCGTACTTCACGTAGCTTTCGATACGCCCAGGGCAGATAACCACCACCCGGTCGTGTTGTTTGGCGCAGAAGCGTACGAAGCGGACCGGGATGCTGTCCACGCCCGTAAATTCCGCTTCTTCCCGCTGTCGCCAGAAATCGGTCAGAGGCCCCATAGTGAAAGCCGCAAACGCGTTTTCTCGTGTGTCCCAATCCTTTTGCTGCCAAAACATCGGGTTTACACCCCTGTTAACCGCCAGAAATCGTTTTTTTACCGTGTATCACACAAGGCTTACACAATAGCGTATTGTGGCATAAAAACAGACAATCAGGGAGTTTCTCATGACGTTCGAGTGGTGGTTCGCCTATCTGCTGACATCGATTATTCTCAGCCTGTCCCCGGGCTCAGGGGCGATTAATACCATGACCACCTCAATCAACCACGGCTACCGCGGGGCGACGGCCTCGATTGCCGGCCTGCAGACCGGGCTGGCGATTCACATCGTTCTGGTCGGTATTGGCCTGGGAACGCTGTTTTCCCGCTCGGTGCTGGCCTTCGAAGTACTGAAATGGGCGGGTGCGGCCTATCTTATCTGGCTGGGTATTCAGCAGTGGCGGGCCGCGGGGGCCATCAACCTAACCACCCTGGCTAAGGCGCAAACCCAGGGGAAACTATACCAGCGGGCGGTTTTCGTTAATTTGACCAACCCAAAGAGCATCGTGTTCCTGGCGGCCCTGTTCCCGCAGTTTATCGTGCCGCATCAGCCCCAGGTGATGCAGTATCTCGTTCTGGGGGTCACCACCATTGTGGTCGATATCATCGTGATGATTGGCTATGCCACGCTGGCGCAGCGCATTGCGGTATGGATTAAGGGGCCAAAGCAGATGACGGCGTTGAACAAGGTCTTTGGATCGCTGTTTATGCTGGTTGGCGCGCTGCTGGCTTCGGCACGCCACGCCTGAGGTGAATAACTCCGCCAGGCGCAGCCTGGCGGGTCTTCGGACTTAGCGCGAAATAATCAGGTGAATGCCAAACCCGGTGAAGAGCGCGCCGGCCACGCCGTCAATCCACTTCGCCATCCGCTGGTAGCCGCGGCGCATCGCCGGCAGCGCAAACAGGCTGGCCACCACCGCAAACCACGCCAGCGTTTCCAGGACGATCAGCAGGAAAATACCCCAGCGCTCGCCTGCCCCGACGTTATCGCCAACAAACAGCGAGAAAACCGAGCCGAAATAGATAATCGCTTTCGGGTTAGCCAGGTTGGTGAGCAGCCCTTTGAGGAAACTGCGCCCGCTGCGGGCCAGTTCAACCTGCGGCTCTGCGGCGGGTGCCTCGCTCTTTTTCAGCGCGCCGCGCAGCATCTGATAGCCCATCCAGCAGAGATAGAGCCCGCCGCCGACCATAATAATAGTGTGCAGCCAGGCCATTTTTTCAATGATCAGGTGCAGGCCGAGCAGCGCTACGCCCGCCCAGACCATCACCCCGCAGGTGATCCCGAGTACGCCCATCATAGCCTCTTTGCGCGAGCGGCTGACGGCGGTTTGTGAAACGAAGAAGAAGTCCGGGCCCGGACTCATCAGCGCGATGATGTGCACCAGCGCGACGGTAAGGAAAAGCATCAGCATAGTTAACCCACTGGAATGGAGTGATCAAGATGCGTCAGGATGACAAATGAGGACATTCCCAGGCGCGAAAAACAGCCGGCGACGAGGGTGAGTGAGCGCAGTCAACGCAGAGCAGCTTGAAGGATGAAGAGAACATCCTGGCACCTTTTGACCCGCCTGACTACTCCTCTTCACCATCAATATGCGCGCGGATCAGCGCCATAAACTCTTTGCCGAAGCGCTCCAGCTTGCGCGTACCGACGCCGTTGACGCTGAGCATCTCGCCGGCGGTAATCGGCGATTGCTCGGCCATTTCGATCAGCGTCGCATCGTTAAACACGACGTACGGCGGGATATTCTCTTCGTCGGCAATGGCTTTACGCAGCTTGCGCAGCTTGGCAAACAGCTTGCGATCGTAGTTGCCGCCGAATGATTTTTGCATCGCTTTTGGCTTGAGCGCCACGATGCGCGGTACCGCCAGCTGTAGCGGCACTTCGCCGCGCAGTACCGGGCGAGCGGCTTCGGTGAGCTGCAGCGCCGAGTGCTGGGCGATATTCTGCGTCACCAGCCCGAGGTGGATCAGCTGGCGAATCACGCTCACCCAGTGCTCGTGGCTCTGATCGCGACCAATACCGTAAACCGGCAGCTTATCGTGGGCCATATCGCGAATACGCTGGTTATTGGCGCCGCGCAGAACCTCCACCACGTAGCCCATCCCGAACCGCTGGTTGACGCGATAAATCGTCGACAGCGCCTTGCGCGCATCCATTAACGCGTCGTACTGCTTCGGCGGGTCAAGGCAGATATCGCAGTTGCCGCACGGCTCCTGACGCCCTTCGCCAAAATAATTCAGCAGCACCAGGCGGCGGCAGGTTTGCGCCTCGGCAAAGGCCCCCATGGCGTTCAGCTTATGGCGTTCAATATCCAGCAGCGGCCCGGCGGGCTTCTCCTCAAGGCAGCGGCGCAGCCACGCCATATCGGCCGGATCGTAAAACAGCATTGCCTCCGCCGGCAAGCCATCGCGCCCGGCGCGGCCGGTTTCCTGATAGTAGGACTCAATGTTACGGGGAATATCAAAGTGCACCACAAAGCGGACGTTCGGCTTATTGATACCCATTCCGAAGGCCACCGTCGCCACCACGATTTGTAGGTCATCGCGCTGGAACTTCTCCTGCACATCGGCACGGACCTGATGCTCCAGCCCGGCGTGGTAGGCTGCCGCGCTGATGCCGCGGCTTTGCAGGCGCGCGGCGGTATCTTCTACTTTCGAGCGGCTGTTGCAGTAAATAATGCCCGACTTGCCCCGCTGGTCCTGCACGTAGCGCATCAGCTGGTCCAGGGGCTTAAATTTTTCCATCAGCATATAGCGGATGTTGGGGCGATCGAAGCTGCTGACCTGAATCAGCGGGTCGTTCAGCCCCAGCAGGCGAACGATATCGCGACGAGTGGTGTCATCGGCGGTGGCGGTCAGCGCCATAAACGGGATTTGCGGCATCCGCTGACGCAGCTGCCCCAGGGCGGCGTATTCCGGACGGAAATCATGCCCCCACTGGGAAATGCAGTGCGCCTCATCCACCGCCAGCATCGACAAGTTCCAGTGGCTGAGATGCTCGAGGAAATTATCCAGCATCAGGCGTTCAGGGGCGATATAGAGCAGGCGAACCTGTCCGCTGCGGCAGCCGGCCATGACCTCCTGCTGCTGCTCGCGGCTCTGGGTTGAGTTCAGGCAGGCTGCCGACACGCCGTTCGCCAGCAGCTGATCGACCTGATCTTTCATCAGCGAGATCAGCGGCGATACCACCACCGTCAGGCCGCCCAGCACCAGCGCCGGCACCTGATAGCACAGCGATTTGCCGCCGCCGGTTGGCATCACGACCAGGCAATCACGCCCTTCCAGCGCCGTGTCGATAATGGTTTCCTGACCCGGGCGGAACTGCTGGTAGCCGAAGGTTTCCTGTAAAACCTGCTTTGCCAGCAACGTTTGATTCAATACTTCCGCCTGTGCCACATTGACCCCGTCTGCCTGAAAAGAAAAACAGGCGCTATTTTCAGCGCCCGTGAGCCAGAGTGCAACGATTAAAACAGATCGTTGAGCGTCACGCCGACGCCGACGCGCGTCTGGTTAAAGTTATAGTCGATGAGCGACTCGCCATAGCCGCTGTAGACCTGGGTATAAAAACGCACGTGGCGGGTAATCGGATAGCTAACGCCAACCTCTGCGCCGCCGTAGCCGGTATTCCAGTTATATTGCCCCTGCGCGCTGAGTATGGCATCGCCTAGCTGATAGCCAACTTTCAGCCGGTAATAGCCCATATATTTGGTGATGTCCGGATTATCATCGGTACTGCCGATAACGTACCAGGGCTTCACTTCCACCAGCCAGTTGCCGTTTTGCGCCATCAGGCGGGTATACAGGCGATTCCAGCTGCGGGAGGTGGGATCGGAGCGGCCGTTGGAGTCGTGGTTATAGCCTACCTCAATATCGCGCAGCGTCCAGCCGGCAAGCCGATAATTCGTCGCAAAGCCGAGGAACAGCTGCGGCTCATAGTTCGTTTCGCGAAACGGCGCGGACTCCTTGCTGTTGGAGAGCTGCCACCAGGATTTCTGCGTATAGGAGGCACCGAGCAGCGAATTATCGCCGAGGATCCCCCGCCACAGCGGGAAGGCGAGGCTGAGCTGGAATTTCACCTCATCCTTGCGGGCATTTTCGGCCCAGTCATAGCTGGAGATCGCTTCCTTGTTGATATCGCTGCTCCACGTATAGAGCAGGTAGTTGCTCTCATAGGGATAGAGCAGGAACGGATTATCATGATCCTGCAGCAGGTTAGCGATAATGCTGCCGCGCACCGCCGGCGTATCGTGAACCTGATGAGCAACCGGCGCGTCCTGCGCCAAAACGCCGGCCGGGAGCGCAACCAGCGCCAGCAGCCAGGCCAAAGAGATACGCATTACTGTTCTCCTGAAAGAGTGATTTTTATTTCTATTTTACACCGGGCTCATTTTACCTGTTTATGGACTCCCTGCTCGGTTATCCGTTCCGAAAGTGGAAATCAATATTTTAGAGGCATAAAATCAACATCTCATTAACGAATGGATACACCCGCTATGTCTGAACTCACTTCCGAAGCCGCCCTAAAGCTGGTGGGAGAAATTTTTGTCAACCATATGCCGTTTAACCGCGCCTTAGGCCTGAAGCTGGAGCGTTACGAAAAAGAGTTCGCCCAGCTGAGCTTTAAAAACCAGCCTATGATGGTCGGCAACTGGGCGCAAAGCATTCTGCACGGCGGCGTGATCGCCTCGGCGCTGGACGTTGCCGCCGGCCTGGTGTGCGTCGGCAGTACGCTGACCCGCCATGAGACCATCAACGAAGAAGAGCTGCGCCAGCGCCTGTCGCGTATGGGCACCATCGATCTGCGCGTCGACTACCTGCGGCCGGGCCGCGGAGAACACTTCACCGCCACCAGCAGCCTGCTGCGCGCCGGGAATAAAGTGGCGGTCGCCCGCGTAGAATTACATAACGAAGATCAGGTTTATATCGCCAGCGCCACGGCGACGTATATGGTGGGTTGATCGGCGTAAATCGAGTAACATCGCTGTTTTGGCGTAACGGATTTTACCGATGGATGCAAAACAAACGCGGCTTGGCGTTATTCTGGCTCTTGCCGCCTATTTTATCTGGGGTGTTGCACCCGCATATTTCAAGCTTATCTACTACGTTCCCGCAGATGAAATTCTGACTCACCGCGTGATCTGGTCCTTCTTCTTTATGCTGGCGCTTATTAGCTTTAGCCGCCAGTGGCCGCAGGTTAAAAAGCTGCTGCAGACGCCGAAAAAGGTGCTCCTGCTGGCGCTGTCGGCGGTGCTGATTGGCGGCAACTGGCTGCTCTTCATCTGGTCGGTGAATAACCACCATATGCTGGAAGCCAGCCTCGGCTACTTTATTAACCCGCTGGTCAACATTGTGCTGGGGATGCTTTTCCTCGGCGAGCGTTTTCGCCGCATGCAGTGGCTGGCGGTATTGCTGGCGCTCTGCGGGGTGCTGGTGCAGCTATGGACCTTTGGTTCGCTGCCGATAATTGGCCTCGGACTGGCGTTTAGCTTTGCCTTCTACGGGCTGGTGCGCAAGAAGATTGCCGTCGATGCCCAAACCGGGATGCTGTTTGAAACCCTGTGGCTGTTGCCGGTTGCCGCCCTTTACCTGTTCGGTATTGCCGATAGCCCCACCAGCCATATGGGCCAAAACCCGTGGTCGCTGAACCTGCTGCTGATAGCTGCCGGCGTCGTGACCACCATCCCGCTGCTGTGCTTTACCGGCGCGGCCACCCGCCTGCGCCTCTCCACGCTGGGCTTTTTCCAGTACATTGGCCCAACGCTGATGTTCCTGCTAGCGGTGCTGTTTTACGGGGAAGTTCCGGGGGCAGATAAGATGGTCACCTTCGCCTTTATCTGGGTCGCGCTGGCGGTGTTTATCGTCGACGCGCTGTACACCCAGCGCCGGCTGCGTCGGGCTTAGCGCCGTCGCGTCCTCCTCACGCGCCGGCCTCTCACCCGCAGAGGCCGGCGCGTTATTTTTACTGCTCGGTGAGCTCCAGCTCGGCAATCAGGGGTAAATGATCGCTGGCGGATGACCAGGCAAAGGCCGGCGAGTTATGCGGCACCTCGATTTTTTTCACATTCCATTTTTGCCCCTTGAAGGTAAAAATATGGTCAATATCGATTGCCGGGTTAACCGCGGGCCAGGTGCGGTAATCCGTCCCCTGCTTCACCACGGGGTTAAAGAAATAACCCACCTCTTTTAACGGCTGCTCATCGTGCGTGGAGTTAAAATCACCCGCGAGGATTTTGATCGATGAGGCGATATCTTTAAAGTCAGATGGGGCATCGCCGATGCTCACGTCCAGAAGATGGCGAACCTGCTCCACGCGCATCGTCGGATCCTTCTGCCAGTCGAGATGGGTCACCATCACCAGCACCGGGCTGTCAAAGCCGGGAACGGCGATTTGCGCCAGCAGCGCGATTCGCTGCTCGGCATCCCCCGACGGCAGCTTAATCACCTGGGTGTGGTCGATTTTATATTTGGACAGAATACCGAGACCATACTCACCGCCGTCGAAATCCAGCGCTTTGCCGAAGGCGTAGTGATAGTGGTTGGCGTCCGCGATGGTTTTTAGCTGATCGATTTTCTGGCTTCTGGCGGTTTTATTATCGACTTCCGGAACCGCAATAATATCGGCGCCGATATTCTTAATCGCTAAATTGAGTGCAGTAAAATCCGCCACGTTATCGGACGCTTCATTCTTGCCGATGTTATAGGTCGCAATCTTCAGCTGAGGATAATTCTCGGCGTAGACTTTATCCGCAACGCCGCCCTTTTGAACCGCAAGAATCTCATTACCAGCAAGTTTTTCAACAGCTTGTGCATTAACGGAGAGGCAGGCAAGGGCCAGGAAGGGTAGTGTAAAGATACTTTTCATTATAAAATTTCACCTTTATTTATCGGGAATATTGCGATGGTAACAATTATCCCTCAGCCGTTATGTGACTTATGGCCCACACTTCTGATGCGTAGAGAATTAAGTAGCTCGCGATAATCAAAGCCTGTTTCCGTTCTCCGGCGCGGCTGGCCGACATAAAGGCGAAAAAAAACCGGCCACCTGACAGGGCGGCCGGTTTTGATATAATTTATTGTTTTAAAGCCAGTTTTTACGCTTAAAGTAGAGGTATGGCGCCAGGCCGGCCAGCATCATAAAGACGATCGCCCCCGGATAACCAAAGCTCCAGTGCAGCTCGGGCATAAACTCAAAGTTCATCCCATAGCTTGATGCCACCAGGGTTGGCGGCAGGAAGACCACGGAGACCACCGAGAAGATCTTGATGATGCGGTTCTGCTCGATGTTGATAAAGCCCATCGCCGCCTGCATCAGGAAGTTCACCTTCTGGAAGAGAGACTCGTTATGCGGCAGCAGCGATTCGATATCTCGCAGGATCTCACGCGCCTGCTCCAGCTGGCCCGCCGGCAGGCGCGCCTTACGCACGAGGAAGTTCAGCGCCCGCTGAGTATCCATCAGGCACAGACGCACCTTCCAGCCGATATCTTCCTGTTCCGCCAGGGTAGAGAGCGCGTCATCGTACTCGTCGCCCTGACGACCTTCCATAATCACCCGGCTCAGCTTTTCCAGGTCGCTGTAGATATTTTCAATCTCATCCGCCAGCTGTTCGATTTTTGTTTCGAACAGATCGAGCAGCAATTCGTAGGCGTTACCATCAACCATTGCCTGGCTGCGCGCGCGCATGCGGTAGAGACGAAACGCAGGCAGCTCACGCTCGCGCAGGGTAAAAAGGCGCCCTTCGCGGATGGTAAACGCCACCGTGGAGTTGCCGGCGTGATCCTCTGCATCTTCAAAGAAGAAAAATGAGTGAATGTGTAAACCGTCTTCATCTTCGAAGAAACGCGCCGACGCTTCGATATCTTCCAGCTCCGGACGGGTTGCCAGGTTCTGACCCAGTTCCGTCTGCACGCGGCTACGTTCGTCATCGTCAGGCTCGACCAAATCGACCCACACCGAGCTGGCAAGGTGCTTGATCTCGTCGGCTTCCAGGCGCGTCAGACGATTATTTTCCAGTTGAAATGCGCTCAGCATGACCGGGACTCCCAATGCAAAAAAATTATCGGACAGTTCGGTGGGCACACAGAAACAAAAGGGGTTTCAGACCATTAAGCCTGACTCAGAGCGACGGGTATGACGGGTCGCTGACAACCGCTAAGGCTATCAGCATAAGAGGATAGCCTTAGGAGTTGTTCCTGACGGACAGGAAGTTGAGCCAGCATCTACTGGGTGTGTCCAAGGCGAATGTCCTCTTAGCGTAATCGTGCGCGCATGTTACGCCAGCGCAAAAACGGCGTCAACACGCAACGGAACGCTAAAGAGCAAATCCTGCCCTTTAGCATATAAGGCTAGCAGATTATTACAAAAAAACGATACTTTTCTTACTGTTACACTGTTTCCAGCCGCGCATAGGCCGCCACCAGCCATTTGATACCCTGCCCCTGGAAAGCCACCTGCAGGCGGCTATGCTCGCCGCTACCTTCCAGATTGACGATGGTGCCTTCGCCGAACTTCGGATGGCGCACGCGCTGACCCAGTTTGTAGCCGGTATCGTTTTCCGCCATCGGCGTGCCCATTCGCTGATGGCTAACCGGACGGCTCACCGTTGCGCGCAAGCGCACCTCTTCCACGCACGTTTCCGGCAGCTCGCCGATGAAGCGCGACGGACGATGGTAAACCTCTTTGCCGTACAGACGACGGGTTTCGGCGTAGGTCAACGTGAGCTTCTGCATCGCACGGGTCACGCCAACGTAGGCGAGGCGGCGCTCCTCTTCCAGACGTCCGCCCTCGTCGAGCGCCATCTGGCTCGGGAACATCCCCTCCTCCACGCCGACGATAAACACCTGCGGGAATTCCAGGCCTTTCGCCGAGTGCAGGGTCATCAGCTGGACCGCATCCTGCCAGGTATCCGCCTGCCCTTCGCCCGCCTCCAGCGCGGCGTGAGAAAGGAACGCCTGCAGCGGCATTAAATCTTCATCTTCATCGTTGTAGCTGAACTGGCGCGTTGCCGTCACCAGCTCTTCTAAGTTCTCGATACGCGTCTGGCCTTTTTCACCCTTCTCCTGCTCGTACATGATGCGCAGGCCGGAATCTTTAATCACCCGGTCGGTCTGGACGTGCAGCGGCATATCCGCCGTCTCCTGCGCCAGCGCGTCGATCAGCTCCATAAAGCGCTGCAGGGCGCTGGCGGCGCGGCCCGCAAGGGCTTTATCTTTCAGCAGCTCGCGGCACGCCTGCCACAGCGTCAGCTGGCGGTCGCGCGACGTTTGACGCACCACGTCCAGGGTGCGATCGCCGATGCCGCGGGTCGGCGTATTGACCACGCGCTCAAACGCGGCGTCATCGTTGCGATTGGCAATCAGGCGCAGGTAGGAGAGCGCATCCTTGATCTCCTGGCGTTCGAAGAAGCGCATGCCGCCGTAAATACGGTACGGCATGCTGGCCTGCAGCAGCGCCTCTTCCATCACGCGCGACTGGGCGTTGCTGCGGTAAAGGATGGCGCACTGCTCCAGCGCCCCGCCGTTTTCCTGCCAGGTTTTGATTCGGTTAACCACGAAACGCGCTTCGTCGAGATCGTTAAAGGCGCAGTACAGGGAGATCGGTTCGCCATCGGCGCCGTCGGTCCACAGCTTCTTGCCCAGACGTCCGCTGTTATTTTCAATCAGGGCGTTGGCGGCGCTGAGGATATTGTTGGTTGAGCGGTAGTTCTGCTCCAGGCGAATGGTCTCGGCGCCGGGGAAATCGGTCAGGAAGCGCTGGATATTCTCCACCTGCGCGCCGCGCCAGCCGTAGATCGACTGGTCATCATCGCCGACGATCATCACCTTGCCGCTATCGCCCGCCAGCAGGCGAACCCAGGCATACTGAATGTTGTTGGTATCCTGGAATTCGTCGACGAGGATATTGGTAAAGCGTTCGCGGTAGTGCTGAAGAATATGCGGCTTGTTGAGCCACAGCTCGTGCGCGCGCAGCAGCAGCTCGGCAAAATCCACCAGCCCTGCGCGATCGCAGGCTTCCTGGTAGGCCTGATACACCTTCTGCCAGGTCTGCTCCACCGGATTGCCGTAGCTCTGGATATGATGCGGGCGCAGCCCCTCATCTTTTTGGCTGTTGATGTACCACATCGCCTGGCGCGGCGGCCACTGCTTCTCGTCGAGGTTCATCGCTTTGATCAGACGCTTCAGCAGGCGCAGCTGATCTTCGCTATCGAGGATCTGGAAATCCTGCGGCAGGTTGGCATCAAGATGGTGGGCGCGCAGCAGACGGTGCGCCAGGCCGTGGAAGGTGCCTACCCACATGCCGCCCTGGGTGGTGCCCATCAGTTGGCCGATACGATGGCGCATTTCCGCCGCCGCTTTGTTGGTAAAGGTCACCGCCATAATGGAGTAGGGCGAACAGTTTTCTACGCTGATAAGCCAGGCAATGCGATGCACCAGTACGCGGGTCTTACCGCTGCCCGCTCCAGCCAGAACCAGCATATTGGTGCGCGAGGCCGCGACGGCTTCACGCTGTTTATCATTAAGGCTGTCGAGCAGGTAAGAAACGTCCATTGGCACCGCCGGAAATGAGCCGCCCGGCAGCGCTTCGCCGACCGGGCATACTGTTAATATATACAGAACTAATGGTGATTATATCAGCGAGGTCAGAGATGCCAACCGCGAAATTTCAATGTGCGGCAGCAGCCGGCTGTCGGTGGTGTGCATCAGGTCGGCGCCCTGCGGCTTAATCCAGCAGGCCTGCATGCCGCAGCGGATGGAGCCCGCCACGTCGGTGGTCAGGTCATCGCCGACGTGGAGTATCTGCCCCAGCGGCAGCGCCAGACGTTCCGCCGCCAGATGATACATATCGGCAAACGGCTTAGAACGCCCGTCAGGCCCGGCGCGCAGCACAAAGCGGAAATAGTCGCTCAGGCCGAACAGTTCCGGCTGCGCATTGCCGTTAGTCACCGCCACCAGCGGCCACTTCTCCGCCAGCGCGGCCAGGGTATCGTGGGTTTCCTGCGGTACGTCAATCAGGCTGCGCCAGTGGGCAAAGTTCGCCATCGCTGCATCGGCGCCGGATTCGGCCTGCGCGGCAGAGAGTCCGGCGTTCATCATCCCCAGCACCAGAGCACGCCTTCGCCATTCGGTCACGTCGTGGTAAATATCCGGCTCGGTCTCCAGCAGCGTCTGGCGCAGCTGCTGCAGGTGATGGGCGTCGAACTGGCTCAGCGAAGGATGGTAGCTGCGCACGAAGGCCAGCGACTCGTGCAGCGTCCGGTCGATGACCGGGCGGTTGTCATAAAGGGTATCGTCCAGGTCAAACGTCAGTGCTGAAATCTGGCCCAGAGGTCGGTAAAAACGCATTATTTCCCCCGTTTGGCGCGCGGATGCGCTGCATCGTACACCGAGGCAAGGTGTTGAAAGTCAAGATGGGTATAGATTTGAGTGGTGGAGAGATTGGCATGGCCCAGCAGCTCCTGCACGCCGCGCAGATCGCCGCTTGATTCCAGCATATGCGTGGCAAAGGAGTGGCGCAGCTTATGCGGATGAACGTGGCTGTTCAGCCCCTGCTTAATTCCCCACTCGGCAAAACGCTTTTGAACATTGCGCGCGGAGATGCGTTTGCCAAGCTTCGACAAAAACAGCGCATCGTCATCGGTGCCGAACAGGCCGCGGAGATCCAGCCAGTGCTCAATCCACGCCACCGCGCTACGGCCAATCGGCAGGCGGCGCTCCTTGCTGCCTTTCCCCATCACCCACACCTCTCCTGACTCCAGGTCGAGGTGCTTAATGTCGAGGTTCACCAGCTCAGAAAGACGCAGGCCCGCGCCGTACATCACTTCCAGCATCGCCCGGTCGCGTACCGCCAGCGGATCGTTGAGATCGATATCCAGCAGCCGGTTGACGTCATCCACGTCGATATTTTTCGGTAAATGGCGCGGTATTTTAGGCGCCGAAATTCCCTTTGCCGGGTTGGCGTTCAGCTCGCCCTGCGCCACCAGCCAGTCAAAGAAGCTGCGCAACGCCGAGAGGCGCAGCGCCAGGCTTGCCGGCCCCAATCCCTGTTTGCGGCTCCGCACCGCCAGCCCGCGGACCTGGGCCGCATCGCACTGCTGCCAGCTTTTCAAGCCGGCGCTTTCAGCCAGCGCCACCAGCGCATCAAGCTGGCGTCGGTAGTTAAGCAGCGTAATCGGGCTAAGCTGACGCTCCACGCCAAGATAGCGCAGGAAGCGGGCAACGGCGGTAAACAGAGGAGAGTCGATCATGCGCGCTCAACCCAGCGCTCCAGCAGGCCTGGCAGCATCAGGGCAATTTCCTGAAGCAGCTGTGTGCCCTGCCCCTGCTGATAGTGCTGCGCATCGCGGCTGCTGAACAGCATCACGCCTGGCGCATCATCGCCGCCCAGCAGCGACATCGCCACCGAGCCGATGGCTTTCGCCTCCGGCAGCACCACCAGCAGCTCCGGTCCGTTCAGCGGGCCGAGGTAGTGGCGCTCCTGCCTGAGACGCTGAATACGCACGGGTTCAAAGGCCTGTCGGGTCAACGCAAGGTGGGTGAATTTTGAGGGCGCGCCGAGCCGCCAGCTGTCGGGGAACAGGCGCACCGTCGCGCCGGCCAGGCCGAGCTCGCGGGCCCAGCGATGAAAGCGATTGAGCATCTCATCGAGGCTTTCTGCCGCCGCCAGCCGCGTCTGCAGATGGAGGAGCCGCTGAAACAGGCTTTCGTTGGCCGTCGCCTGCTCCATCAGCAGCGACATGTTCTCTTCCAGCACGTTGATATGGTTACGCGCGCGAGCCATGTGCCACTCGACCAGCGAAACCGTCCCCCGAACCGGGTGAGGAACCTGCATGTGCTCCACAAGAGCGGCATTACGAATAAAGAATTCAGGATGTTGCAACAGATAGTCCACCACCGCGCGGTCATCCAGCGCGCCGATCGTATCCTGCTGTTCTTCCCCGAGTTGTTTCATAAATGAATAAATCCGTCGTAGACGTGTGCCGCCGGGCCAGTCATAAACAACGGTTGGCCCGGGCCTTTCCAGGCGATATCAAGACGCCCGCCTGGTAATTCCACGCGTACTTCCTCGGCCAGCAGCCCCTGTTGGATACCGACCGCGACCGCCGCACAGGCGCCGCTGCCGCAGGCCTGGGTCTCGCCCGCGCCGCGCTCATAGACGCGCAGGCGAATGCGATGACGCTCGACTATCTGCATAAAACCGATGTTCGCGCGTTCCGGGAAGCGTTCGTGGCTTTCCATCACCGGGCCAAGCGTTTCCACCGCCGCGGTTTCCACGTCATCGACCTGGATGACGCAGTGCGGGTTCCCCATTGAGACCACGCCGCACAATACTGTCTGCTCAGCGGCGCGCATAATATAGGTCTTTTCCGCTTTGTTCGCGCGGAACGGGACCTGGGACGGCTCAAAGTTCGGCTCGCCCATATTCACGCGCACCAGATCGTCTTCCGTTACGCTTAATACCATACGACCGTTCGCCGTGCTGACGCGGATGTCACGTTTATTGGTCAGGCCTTTCAGACGTACAAACCGCGCAAAGCAGCGCGCGCCGTTGCCGCACTGCGACACTTCACTGCCGTCAGCGTTAAAGATGCGGTAATGAAAATCCAGATCCGGATCGTAGGGCGGCTCGACAACCAGCAGCTGATCGAAGCCCACGCCAAGATGCCTGTCTGCCAGCCGGCGAATCAGCTCCGGAGAGAAAAAAACATTCTGTGTTACCGCGTCAACGACCATAAAGTCGTTACCCAGGCCATGCATTTTAGAAAACTGCATCATCTGTACTCTAACTAATTTGCGTTTCAGGAGGACGGCAGGCCGTTCGTCCCGGGGAGTATCGTCAGTAGTCTACCTGGGTCGGGCCACCGCTATCGCCGCGATCGTTACGATCCGGCGTCGCGCTCTGGATACCGCTATCGACCGGTTTGGTCGGCGGCGGCGCCGTTTTATCCGCCGGTGGGAAATAGAGCGGCCCCTTCAGACCACAGCCGGTGAGGCTGAAGATCGCCAGCAGAACGGCAAGCGTAGGAAAAGCGTTTTTCATTGATAGTTGCCCGTGAGTCATTCTTTCTGCTTTCTATCATCGCAGGAGAAGACGTAAAAGCAAGCGTTTAGCATCCGACTGCGCGCGCTTTTGTTTCGCGCTATACTGCCGCCATCTTCAAAAAAGCAGGGTAGAACCATGAATGACAGTGAATTCCATCGCCTGGCCGACAGCCTGTGGATGACTATCGAAGAGCGCCTGGACGAGTGGGACGGCGATAGCGATATCGATTGTGAAATTAACGGCGGCGTGCTGACCATTAGCTTTGAAAACGGCAGCAAAATCATTATCAACCGTCAGGAACCGCTGCATCAGGTCTGGCTGGCTACCAAGCAGGGCGGCTACCATTTTGACCTCAAAGGCGACGAGTGGATCTGCGATCGCAGCGGCGAAACCTTCTGGGATCTGCTGGAGCAGGCGGCAACGCATCAGGCAGGCGAAGCGGTGAGCTTCCGTTAAAGCGGGCTAGCTGGCTACGCTCATCGGTATCCCCGGTACGCGTCGCGCAGCCGGGGAATACCTGGCGATATCAGGAGTAGTGCTGCTGGAGCATCGGCGACGCCGCGGCATCCTGATTGACCGGGGCCGTCACGGCGCCGATGGCCTGGCTACGGAAGGGAATGACCTGCGGCCGGCCGTCAACGTCAACGATCTGGTAGAACTGCGGCAGGTTGAAGTTGATAAAGCTGGAACCGTAGGTGAACCGATCGTGCGATGAGGAGTAGAAGCGGCTAACGTCGCGCACCAGCTCCTCTTTACTGCCTTCACAGTGATGGTAAACCTCGGCGCGGTTGCTCTCGTCGAGAATATAGATATTAAATCCGCTGTCGTTATCCGCCTCTTCAAAGAAGAACTGAATAATCCCTTCGCTGGCAAAGCCATCCACCACCTGCGGCAGCCTGACGTGGTTGGTTTCTACCTGAACCGACAGGCCGTGCAGCTTGTTGTGCGAGATGGCGCCATAGAATTCAATGGCATTTTCCAGCTTCTGCACCGAGACGTTAAGACGTTCAAAGAACAGGCCCCACGTCTGTCCTGAGACGCGCAGCGCCTTGAAGCGGCCGGTGTCCTGACGGGTGCTGGAGAGGCGTAGCTCAACGCACTCGGAGACCAGCTGCTGCACGCGGGTGCGGATGAGCCCGCGCAGATGCTGGCTGTAGCAGAACACTTCAACGCTATCCGGCGGCGCGGCGTCCTGGTGCATTTTGCCCAGAATGGTCTTCAGCGCTTCGATCATCGCCTGCTCGCCGTTGAAGTGCAGGGTTCGCACTTCGTTCCACGAGTTGCGATACAGCAGGTCCACGCTGCCTATCAGGCACTTCTGCTCTTCGCCAAAGCTAAATACGTCCAGCTTGCGGAAGTCAAAATGCACCACCTGATTGCGGAACGCGGCGGTCGGATCGTATTCAAGGTTAACGATAATCGCCAGATGGCGGATTTCGCAGGGGCTATACAGCGCTTTCGGCGTAGGCGAAGGCAGACGCAGCGGGAAGTGGTGAGAAACATCGGCCACCATCTCCTGCAGCTTCGCCAGATCGACAATGCCGTTGCCCTTAATAAACAGCCGGGTGCGCGACGTCAGCAGGCCGTTAAACCACGCCCATGCCACCAGCTTGTTCAGATAGCGGTTATATTCCAGCGGCTGATGGCTAACGATCGATTCCATATCCGGCGCGCGGTTATAGACGTACCAGCCGGTGCGGTTGGCGCGGCCCGGCGGCACGTGGATAAAGGTCAGATTCGGTTCGGAGAGATCCGGCGATATCTGCGGGTTCACCAGGGTCACTTTCCCCGGCAGCGCTTCAAACGCCGCGTACAGCTTACGGGTCAGCACGCCAATATCCTGCGGGCTGGCGGAAACGCTGAGGTTGTTGCGACGCGCAAAACGAATCAGGTTGCGGTAGCTCTGCATCATCGCATCAAGCAGTTCGTTGTGCGCTTTGCGTACTTCGTCGATCTTCCAGTTGGCCCGGTTGTCCAGCATCGCCAGACGCTTTTCATCCCAGCCCCACTCTTTCACCAGGTGGCTCACCACCTCGCGACGCCAGCCCACGCAGGCGCGCTCGCGGCTCAGCTTTTCGCACACTTTCAGGTAGAAACAGCGGCGTACCAGGTCGAGGCGCGTCTCGTCCTCGATGGCCTGCAGGTAGATCGTGACGCGTTCCAGCATCATGCAGTAGGGATCGAGACCGAAGGAAACGATCTCGCCGTCGTGCAGGCGCTGTTTAATATCTTTCGCCAGCAGGCGGTTATTGGGGTATTCCCAGGAATAGGCTTCCAGCAGCAGCGTTTTCAGCACCGCCTTATAAGGCGAATCAATGCTTTTATACAGCTGCCATAGGCTGGCGCCGAAGTACTCTTCCGCCGACAGCGAGCTCAGGCCGCCGAGATCCAGCCATTCGTTCGGCGTCAGCACGCCCTGCGCGTAGAGGCTCATGACGTAATCGTCATAGTGCTCTTCTTCGTCGCACGGCACCATGTTCCACAGAATACGCTTGCCGGCAAGGCGCACGGCGGTGCGGTAGAATTCGTCCAGCAGCAGGATATGCTGCGTAGAGCCGCAGTCTTCGCCGCCCAGGCTACCGCTTTCGTTATGGCGGAAGCGGTTCTCATCGATCAGGAAGAAGCTGACCTCCACGCCAAGCGACGCCGCCCAGCTCTCCAGCAGGCTGCATTTACGCTGCAGCAGCTGGCGCTCGTCGGTATCGAGCCAGGCCTGGTGGCAAACCCATATATCAAGGTCGGAAGAACAGCTTTGGCCGACGGATGAGGTGCTGCCCATGGAGTAAACGCCGGTAATCGGCAGCTCGCCTTTCGGCGGCTCCTGCGTCAGCATTCCGCGGTTTAGCTCAAGCTCGTCAAGGTAGTGGCGTTGGGTTTCATCAGGCGTGTAAAAGCAAATGCCTCGGGGAACGTTACCGTCAAGGTAACCCGGCATCAACGGGTGATGATAATGTAGTAATGTCGGCAGTAGACTGTAAACCTGCTGAAAAGCGGGTCCCATGGCAGCAAGCGCGCGATCTACGCGCAGTTGGTTGATGGCATCCAGTCTCTGTTTCAGTGTCTCAATATAGAGGTACAAGACATATCGCCTGATGTTCAAAAACCCGACGTACCATAGCCAGTACCGGGTTTCAGTATTTCAACAAAAACCGTCACCATTCGTCGTCGGTGTGGTTGTGATGAACTGCTGACGGACAAATGGTTTAAAACGTGATCAATCTAACACCTTGCTGATTGACCGTAAAGAAAGATGCGCTACATACAAGTGTAGCACCGTTTACTGCGTGTAAATTCCTCTCTACGGTTCGGCAACCGGTATGCGCATAAAAGGCCAATAAAGAGATGGCCGAGGCCCTGACCCACAAAACTAACATCCATAAGACAACAATGTTAGGATGGTTTGTGGTCGACAATGACGGTAACAAGCATGTTAGACAAAGTTTTGAAAATTGCCACAAGGCAAAGCCCACTTGCGCTATGGCAGGCGCATTATGTGAAAGAGCGCCTTGAGTCCTGCCATCCGCAGCTCAAGGTTGAACTGGTGCCAATGGTCACTCGCGGCGACGTGCTCCTTGATACGCCCCTCGCAAAAGTGGGTGGCAAGGGCCTGTTTGTCAAAGAGTTAGAGCTTGCCATTATGGAAGGGCGCGCCGATATCGCCGTCCATTCTATGAAGGATGTTCCCGTCGAGTTTCCCGAGGGCCTCGGGCTGGTAACGATTTGTGAGCGAGAAGATCCGCGCGACGCTTTTGTCTCAAATCACTATGCCTCCATTGACGCGCTGCCTCAGGGCAGCATCGTTGGCACGTCAAGTTTACGCCGCCAGTGTCAGCTGGCCGCACGGCGCCCGGATCTGCAGATTCGTTCCCTGCGCGGAAACGTCGGTACCCGTTTGGGCAAACTGGATAGCGGTGAGTATGACGCGATTATTCTCGCCGCGGCGGGGCTGCTACGCCTCGGGCTCGAAGCGCGAATTCGCCAGCCGTTAAGCCCTGAACAATCTCTCCCCGCCGTCGGGCAGGGCGCAGTCGGCATTGAGTGCCGCCTTGACGACGAGTGGACGCAGGCGCTGCTGGCGCCGCTGAACCATACGCCTACGGCGATACGGGTTCGCGCCGAGCGGGCGATGAACACCCGCCTTGAGGGCGGCTGTCAGGTGCCGATCGGCAGCTACGCCGAGCTTATTGACGGCGAGCTGTGGCTGCGCGCGCTGGTCGGCGCGCCGGACGGTTCACAGCTGGTTCACGGCGAACGCCGCGGGCGCCCTGAAGACGCCGAGCGCCTTGGCGTCTCTCTGGCGGAAGAGCTGCTGGATAACGGCGCCCGGGAGATCCTGACCGCCGTTTATGCCGGAGAAGCGCCACGATGAGTATCCTGGTCACCCGTCCGCTGCCGCAGGGCGAAGAGCTGGTCAGCCGCCTGCGCGGGCTGGGACGCGTGGCCTGGAGCTTTCCACTGATTGAATTTACGCCCGGCCGCGAGCTGCACACGCTCGGCGACCGGCTGGCGGCTCTCTCCGCGGGCGATCTATTGTTCGCCCTCTCGCAGCACGCCGTGGAGTTTGCCCACGCTCGCCTGCAGCAGCAGGCCCTGCGCTGGCCGCTGGCTCCCGGCTATTTTGCCATTGGCCGTACCACGGCGCTGGCCCTGCATAAGGTCAGCAGCCAGAATATTCGCTACCCATTAGATCGGGAAATCAGCGAAGTCTTGCTACAATTACCTGAATTACAAAACATTGCTGGTAAGAAGGCCCTCCTGCTTCGCGGCAACGGCGGCCGGGAATTACTCGGCGAAACGCTCCGCGAGCGCGGCGCTGATGTCACTTTTTGTGAGTGTTATCAACGTTGTGCAAAGCATTATGATGGTGCAGAAGAAGCAGTGCGCTGGCAGTCTCGCGGCGTCTCCACGCTGGTCATCACCAGCGGTGAGATGCTGCAACAGCTTTGGACGCTGATCCCGCAATGGTATCGAGAACGGTGGCTCCTCCGCTGTCGCATTTTAGTTGTCAGCGAGCGCCTGGCCCAGCAGGCACGGGAATTGGGCTGGCAGGATATCCAGGTTGCCGAAAGCGCCGACAACGATACGCTGCTACGCGCATTACAATAACTCTCAACATTGGAAGCCATAATGACGGAACAACAAAATCAATCCGCCGTGGTTGAAGAGACCAGGGAGGCCGTGGAAAAGACGCCACAGCCAGAGAAAACCGGGAAGGAAAACGGCGGGAATAAAACCAGTCTTGTTTTGAGCGCGGTCGCTATCGCTATTGCCCTCGCCGCTGGCGTAGGCCTGTACAGCGTGCACAAGCAGCAGCTATCCCGCCAGAACGCGGCCAGCTCAGCGTTAGCCGCGCAGATTGCGGCCCTGCAGAAATCGCAGGAAGGACAAAAAACCGAACTCGAAGGCATCATCAGGCAGCAGGCTGACCAGCTGACCGCGGCCAAAAGCCAGCAGGATGCGCTGGCGAAGCAGCTGGAAGAAGTGCAGCAGAAAGTGGCCGTTATCTCCGGCAGCGACGCTAAAACCTGGCTGCTGGCGCAGGCTGATTTCCTGGTGAAGGTTGCCGGACGCAAGCTGTGGAGCGATCAGGACGTCCCCACCGCTGCCGCGCTGCTCAAAAGCGCCGACGCCAGCCTCGCCGACATGAACGACCCCAGCCTGATTGGCGCCCGCCGCGCCATCACCGACGATATCGCCTCGCTCTCGGCGGTAAGCCAGGTCGACTACGACGGCATCATTCTCAAAGTGAATCAGCTCGCTAATCAGATAGACAACCTGCGTCTGGCGGATAATAACGACGACGACTCGCCGATGGATTCCGACAGCGAAGAGCTGTCCAGCTCAATCGGCGAGTGGCGCATTAACCTGCAGAAGAGCTGGCAGAGCTTTATGGACAGCTTTATCACCATCCGCCGCCGCGATGAAACGGCAGTGCCGCTGCTGGCGCCGAACCAGGACGTCTACCTGCGCGAGAATATTCGCTCCCGCCTGCTGGTCGCCGCGCAGGCGGTTCCGCGCCACCAGGAAGAGACCTACAAGCAGGCTCTGGAAAACGTATCGACCTGGGTTCGCGCCTATTACGATACTGACGATGCCACCACCAAAGCCTTCCTTGAGGAAGTCGATAAGCTGAGCCAGCAGAGCATCACCATGAGCGTACCGGAAAATCTGCAGAGTCAGGCAATACTCGAGAAGCTGATGCAGACGCGAGTGCGTAACCTGATGGCACAACCCGCCGTCGCGCAGAGCGGTGCTCCGGCTCCTGCCCCGACGCCAGCCGTGCCGGCACCAGCCCCTGCGCCACAAGGAGAGTAACGCATGTTGAAAATTCTCTTACTCTTCGCACTGCTGATCGCCGGGATCGTTATCGGTCCGATCATTTCCGGCCATCAGGGCTACGTGCTGATCCAAACCGATAACTACAACATTGAAACCAGCGTTACCGGCCTGGCGATCGTACTGATCCTCACCATGGTGGTGCTGTTTGCCATTGAATGGCTGCTGCGGCGTATTTTTCGCACCGGCGCCCATACCCGCGGCTGGTTCGTAGGACGTAAACGCCGCCGCGCGCGCAAGCAAACCGAGCAGGCGCTGCTTAAACTGGCGGAAGGCGACTATCAGCAGGTTGAAAAGCTGATGGCCAAAAATGCCGATCACGCCGAGCAGCCGGTGGTTAACTATCTTCTGGCGGCGGAAGCGGCCCAGCAGCGCGGCGATGAAGCCCGCGCCAATCAGCATCTTGAGCGCGCAACGGAGCTCGCCGGGGACGATCTGATCCCGGTAGAGATTGCCCGCGTGCGTCTGCAGCTGGCGCGCAATGAAAATCATGCGGCGCGTCACGGTATTGATAAGCTGCTGGAAATCACTCCCCGCCATCCTGAAGTCCTGCGTCTCGCGGAGCAGGCCTACACCCGCACCGGCGCCTGGCACTCGCTGCTGGACATCATCCCGTCGATGGCCAAAGCCAACGTCGGCGATGAAGAGCATCGTGCCGCGCTGGAGCAGCAGGCGTGGATTGGTTTAATGGATAAGACGCTGGCCGATCGGGGCAGCGAAGGCCTGCGCGAATGGTGGAAAAACCAAAGCCGTAAAACGCGTGGCCAGGTCGCGCTGCAGGTGGCGATGGCCAATCTGCTCATCGAGAGCGATGACCACGATACCGCGCAGCAGATTATTATCGACGGTCTGAAAAAGCAGTATGACGATCGCCTGGTGATGCTTATCCCGCGCCTGAAAACCAATAATCCGGAACAGCTGGAAAAGGTGCTGCGCCAGCAGATCAAAACCGTCGGCGATCGTCCGCTGCTGTGGAGTACGCTGGGGCAATCGCTGATGCGCCATGGCGAATGGCAGGAGGCCAGCATCGCGTTCCGCGCCGCCCTGAAGCAGCGCCCGGATGCGTTTGACTACGCCTGGCTGGCCGATACGCTCGACCGGCTGCACCAGCCGGAAGAGGCCGCCACTCTGCGCCGCGATGGCCTGCTGCTAACCCTGCAGAACAATACGCCGCAGTAGCCGTCCCAGCCGCTGTCGCCTCATCAGGGGCGACAGCGCGCCGCCTTCTCCGTTTATCCCCTGCCCTTTTCTTACCAGCCCCTGAAAGAAAAAAACGCCCGCACTGATAATCAGGGCGGGCGTTAAAACAGGTCTGTTTGACAACAAATTGGGTGCTTCACTCAACGTCGTGTCCATGGTGTTTGATGAGACCAGATAATGGCGACATCTGTCAGTGGACGATAAGCACCGTAAACGGCTCTGCGTCATTCCTGAGTTTATGAGGCACTAAGGCGAACATAAGAGATGGAATGAGCATCTACCCGTTTATTATCGCACAGGTTCTGTGGAGATGACATCTCCCCTGATGGTGAATTGGGAGTTTTCTGGGCAAATAATGGCGGTAGAAACAGGGAAGTTTTATTTTTTAAATCAGGAAGATACGAGGATTTTTTTGCAATAGCAGAAAACAAAAAACCCCGCCGAAGCGGGGTTCAAAATTGGTCGGCGAGAGAGGATTCGAACCTCCGACCCACTGGTCCCAAACCAGTTGCGCTACCAAGCTGCGCTACTCGCCGATATACTGCTTTTTGAATTTTTAGTTCAATTCTTTAAAGTCGTGGTGCGAGGGGGGGGACTCGAACCCCCACATCCTAAGGACACTAACACCTGAAGCTAGCGCGTCTACCAATTCCGCCACCTTCGCAATTCACAACTCTATCAAATAATGGGGTGGCTAATGGGATTCGAACCCACGACAACTGGAATCACAATCCAGGGCTCTACCAACTGAGCTATAGCCACCACTACAAATCTTTTCACGCGGCACTGTCTTAAACAGTCCACCGCAGCTCAAGCACCGGGTTAAATGGTGCGCCCGACAGGATTCGAACCTGAGACCTCTGCCTCCGGAGGGCAGCGCTCTATCCAGCTGAGCTACGGGCGCTTAGCGCCGTTGCGGGGTCGGATATTACGGACTTCCCCCCCCGCTGTCTAGTGCCTTTTTAAATAAAATTTCCGTTTGCTCACACTTTATGCGCTTTGCTGCTTATTCAGCCGCTTTATCGACATTTCCATGCCGCCCGAGGCCAAAAACCTTATAAATAAGGGTAACCAGGGCCAGAAAAAGAATTCCGACAAACAGCGACATCCGGGTATCTTCGTTAAAACCCATGCCGATCAGCACGCAAACCAGAAACGCCATCGTAATATAGTTCGCCCATGGGAAGAGCAGCGAGCGGAACGGGTGGCTGGCCATCGCCTCCTGATGCGCGCGGCGAAAACGCAGCTGGCTAATCAGGATCACAAACCACGGCACCATACCCGGCAGCACGCTCGCGCTGTAGACGTAGACGAACACCCGCTGCGGATTGGGAATAATATAGTTCAGGCAGGAGCCCACCAGCAGGATCAGGATCGACAGCGCGACGCCGACCGCCGGTACGCCGCTGCGGGAGACCTTGCCGACTGCCGCCGGCAGCTGGCGGTTTTTTGCCAGCGCGTAGAGCATGCGGCCACAGCTGTACATTCCGCTATTGCAACCGGAAAGCGCGGCCGTCAGAACTACAAAGTTGATAATGCCCGCCGCGGCGGTGATGCCAATCTTCGCAAAGGTCAGTACGAACGGGCTGCCGCCGGAGCCAATCTGATTCCATGGGAAGATAGTCACAATGACGAAAATGGCGCCTACGTAAAAAATAAGGATACGCCACAGAACTTTGCCGACCGCGCTGCGCAGGGTCACCTGCGGATTCTTCGCTTCTCCGGCGGTAATACCGATAAGCTCAACGCCCTGGTAGGAGGCAACGACAATACAGAGCGCGGTCAGGAAGCCCTTCCAGCCGCCGGCAAAGAAGCCGCCGTGTTCGGTCAGGTTGCCAAAGCCGATGGAGTGCCCGCCGTTACCAAAGCCAAAGAAAATCACCCCCAGCCCGACCACAATCATCACGATGATGGTCGTGACCTTAATCATCGCAAACCAGAACTCGATCTCACCGTACAGGCGCACCGCCGCCAGGTTCGCCAACGCCACCAGCCCAACGGCAATCAGGGCCGGTATCCACTGCGCCATGTCGGGGAACCAGAACTGGACGTAAACCCCGATGGCCGTAATCTCCGATATCCCTACCGCCATCCACATAAACCAGTAGGACCAGGCGGTCAGATAGCCGAAGAACGGGCTCATATAGCGGTGAGCGTAAACGGCGAACGAGCCGGTTACCGGTTCGAGGAACAGCATCTCCCCCATCGAACGCATGATAAAGAAGACAAATAAGCCCGCAATAATATACGCCAGCAGGACCGACGGGCCGGCCCACTTCAGCGTACTCGCCGATCCCATAAATAAACCGACGCCAATCGTACCGCCAAGGGCGATTAGCTCAATGTGCCTGGCCTCCAGCCCGCGCTGAAGTTCCGCTTTTTTCTCAGTCATATACCCTCTTGTGTTTGCCCTGCTCCGGGTTTTACTCGTTCCCCGCCGAACGGCCTCGCTATTGGCAGCACGCACCCATCCCTCCGTCATCATGATGGATGTCGGAAAGTTAGCTGATAAGCCGCCCTGATGCCCTTCTGAAGGTCCCGCGCATATACCGGTTATTTTTATAAATGTGTGAAAGGAAATAGCCCTGCCTGCACGCCGGCAAAGAGTGCCGGCGCGCATTAAGCATGAGAATGGTTAATTAATTTTGCCGAAATGGCAAATAAAGTATCAGCCAGGTGAATGTATTACACAGAATATGTGTGAAAAATCGCCATTTTGCAGTGGAATATTAGAGCTGACCGGTATAATACCAACGTAAATAGCGCAGCAGCCTGATCTGTCTTTTAATCCGGCTGGGCTGTGATATCAAACGATAGAACCACTCCAGTCCCATGTTCTGCCAGAACCTGGGGGCCCGCTGAACGTGGCCGGTAAAGACGTCGTAGGTGCCGCCCACGCCCATATAGAGCGCCTGCGGATAGACCCGCCGGCAGTCGCGCATCAGGATCTCCTGGCGCGGCGAGCCCATCGCCACGGTGACGATGCTGGCCCCGCTGTCGCGGACGCGCTCAAACAGCGCCTGACGGTGGTCGGCGGAGAAATAGCCGTCCTGGCTCCCGACGATGTTAACGTTCCAGCGCTGGCGCAGCTGCGTACAGGTCTGGGCCAGCACCTCCGGCTTGCCGCCGATCAGAAAGACCGGCGTGCCCTGGGCTCCGGCGCGCTCCATCAGGGCTTCCCACAGGTCGGCCCCCGCCACGCGCGATACCTGGGCCTGAGGATATTTTTTACGTAATGACCGCACCACGCTAATACCGTCGGCATATTTAAATTCGGCCGCTCCAATTAGCGCCCGAACCTCGGGATCGTCCTCGACTGCCAGCATCTTTTCGGCGTTGATCGCCACCAGCGTACCCTGACGAATGGCGCCGTCAGCGTAGAGAAAATCCAGTGCGTGCTGCATGTCGCGCCACCCGATAAGCTGTAAACCTCTCAGCAGATACAACGGCGCGGAAGTACTCTCAGACATGTTAATCCTTATCAGACCTGAGGTTGCGAAAGCGGTTTGGTCCGCTTATGAATCAGTCCTACGCTATCCAGGAACCAGTACAGCAACTTCGCCGCCAGCAGGCAGATACCAAAGATCACGAGGAAAAACACCACGCGAGAGCCGAAAGAGTCCAGCCCTTCGCGTGCCAGCACGATCATATTGAAGATAGCGCCAAAACAGAAGCTATGCAGAATGGCCGCCTTATAGCGGTTGCTCTCCCGGTTGCCAAGCTCATACAGCCAGTCAAACCACTTAATAATCAGCCCGACCGCGACCGCCCCCAGCGGAACAAACCACACCCCGCCCATCACCACCAGCGAACCAATCAGCGTCGGGGAGATGGCCAGCCCGGAGTGATTATTCAGCACCTCCCAGGTGAAGTAGTTGGCGGTATTGAGGACCATCGACGGTCGACCGTGCCACATCCAGCTGGGAATAAAGACGTAGAAATCCCTAATCATCGGCGCCAGTCCCTGGAACTCGATCTTATCGTAGTTCTGCAGCAGCAGCGCCAGGTTCTCCCACGGCGAGAAGGTATCGCGGGTCAGGTACAGGAAGGTATAAAACGCCTCATCGCCGCTGACGTTCATCCCGTAGCGCTTCAGGGCCAGCCAGAACATACCGACAATCCCCAGCACGCCGGCCGCAGCCAGCATCCACAGGCTTATCCAGCCGCGAATAATGCCGATAAACAGGAAGATGGCGAAGGCGATAATGATGTTCGCCCGCGTGCCACCGACGATAGCGTAGGTCAGCAGGCCAAAGGCGGTGGTGCTGATAAGAAAGAAAATCCACGCCTTATAGTCCTGGCGCAGGAAGTAGACCACCAGCATCGCCGGAATAAAGAAATAGAAAAAGCGCTTCAGCGCCACGCCGGACACTTCGCTGGAGAAGATCTGGCTATAGGAGTTGAGCCTGAACAGCAGGAATCCGTTGTGGGCAAAGAAAACGCCGACGCACAGCAGCGCAACGGCCAGCAGAATCATCCATGCCAGATGGGTCTCCACGCGGTTCATGGTGAACAGCGGGCGGCGCTGGCTATCGTGAGCGGACGAACGCAGCCGCGTTTTGTAGGTGACGTAATACACCGCGTAAAAGCACACCGACACCAGCAGGGTTTCCAGCAGCACTTCCGGCGGCGCCACGCTGACGTCAAAGCGGAAGACCAGAATGCTGGTCAGCGGGAAGCCGAAGAAGAAAGTCAGCAGAAACAGCAGCGAAAAGAAGACGTTGAAGTTAAAGCGCACCCGGCGAAACTCAAAATACGTGGCGGTGGCAATAAACAGCGACGACAGCAGCCAGACCACCAGCAGCCCGCTAAATTGCATTAATGTCATGCGCTCACCCCCGAGGCAATCTGCAATGCCCGCTGCCAGCCCGCCAGGTAGTTTGGCCGGAAGAAAGCGATCTGGTTCTTATCAACGTTCGCCAGCTGACGTTGGGCCTCGCGTACCACCGCAACATCCAGGGTATCGCCGGTAAACAATACCGGAATATTCTGCTCCGTCATATCCTGCCAGAACGGATTCTCCCGATTCAGGACGCAGGGAATACCCGCCTGAATCAGCAGGCACAGCGTACCGATCCCCTGCTGGCGGGCAAAGAGAAAATAGCCCAGATCGCAGCGGCGCAGCAGCGCCAGGTAATCGTTGAATTCCAGCCTGTCGCTGAGCACCTGTAAATTCCCGGCGCTAAACAACGCCGCGCCCGCCGCGCGCACTTCGCTAATATATTCCGCATTGTTGGCCGGATAGCCCATCGGGACGATCACCTTTACCGTATCGCCAAACTGCTGATGAATAGCGCGCAGCGCCGCAATATGTTCATTGCTGCGATCGCCGGAGTTGCCGACCAGAATGGTCAGCGCGTCGGCGCGCGGAGCGCTATCCGCCAGCGTATTCAGCGCTGGATCCATCCGGGTCGGGAAATAGAGCAGCTCTCCCGCCACCTTTGGGTGGCGGCGGGCAAACCAGCTCAGGTCGCCGCGGGTGGCAAAAACGCGCCCCACGCGCCCCTGCGCCATACGGCGCAGCGGATAGAAAAGCCGGAACTTCAGGCTGGACGAATTCTCATACAGATCGGCGCCCCAGATATGCCAGTTGAACTGGGAAGGGCGAATTCCGCCGCCGAGCAGCGCCAGCCACAGGCCGGTATTGAACTGACCGTGGAAGAAAAAGCGCTGGCGCCGATCCGCTTTCGCCGCGGAGATGACCGCCTGTGCCAGCGATTTCTTCCCGGGATAACAGGTGATGGATAGCGCCGGATACGCCTCGCGGACGCCCGCTGCGTCACCGACCACCATAAACCTGCGCGCCCGCTCGTCGCCGGCGGCCAGCTCGTCATTAAAGAACCGCAGAACGGTCTGGTTGTGATGCGGAATATCCGATCCCAGTACGTGTATCAGTGCTGTCATGCCCGTTTACGCCAAAGTAAAAACACGCCGCTACAAAGGGCGAAATAAACAATATACGTAGCCATATACGCCTGCGCTGCGCCAACTGCGCCGTGCGCCGGAATAAGCCAGTGTGAGAAGGCGGTCAACAGCGTGAACTGGCTGATTTCCGTCAGAATATAAAAACGCAGTGACGCTTTGGCGATCACCAGGTAGCCGTAGACATAGGCCCCGACCTTAAGGACGTCGCCCACCAGCTGCCAGGCAAAAAGGTCACGCATCGCCGTGAAGCGTTCGGAAAACAGCAGCCAGATGGCAAAGTCGCGCAGTAGCCAGACGGTCAGGCTCGCCGCCGCCACCGCCGGCAGGACAAATTTTAGCGATTTGCCGATCTCGCGGGTAATATCCGCTTTGGCGGTTAGCCGGGAGAGCGTAGGCAGCAAATAGACGCTGAACGACGCGGTGATGAACTGCAGATAGGCGTCGGAAATACTGCTCACCCCCTGCCAGATCCCCACGGCCTCCCAGCCGTAATGCTCCGCCAGCAGGTTACGCATCATCACGTAAGCGACCGGCAGAGTTACCGAGGTAATCAGCGCCATCAGGGTAAATTTTGACAGCTGCCCCGCCAGGCCGTTATCCCAGCGCGGGCGCAGCGCGCTGAGCGGGATACTCCCCCGCCGCCACAACCCGATAGCCGCCGGAACCACCACCAGCGCGGGAACCAGCCCCAGCCCTAGCAG
>NZ_JAQGFU010000160.1:0-10172 GCF_030078455.1 Klebsiella sp. Ech2A
ATATCGGTATCATGCAGCGGGAACGTACCGGTGACGGTCAGCGCTGACACGGCCGGATCGCATCCCAGATAGCCGCGGCGATAGGCCGACAGCCGTTCGATAAACTCACCGAGGGGGAGATTATCGGCCTGTAGCAACCCGCGAGGCCAGGCAGGCTGCGCATTACGCAGCGGCGACATCGGGCCAAAGGAATCCTGACGGAAGGTCATCGCCTGACCGGCCTGCACGATCGACGCGTCGCTGACGGCCGCCGGGGAGACTTCCACCGCCCCCTGATACACCTGCAGCACGGTGGTATCGCCGAGCGCCTGCACGCTGAAACGCGTGCCGAGGGCGCGCATTTTGCCCTGCGCGGTGGCGATGGTCAGCGGGCGATGCGGATCGGCGGCGGTTTCGATCATCACCCGGCCGTTCAGCAGCCGCAGCGCGCGCTGCGTCGGGGTGTAATCAACGTTCAGCGCGCTGTCGGTGTCAAGCCAGATCCGCGAGCCATCAGCCAGCGTAAACGACCTTATTTCGCCGTGGGGGCTGTGATAATCGGCATGCCACGCCAGGAGCTGATTGCGCAGCGGCGTATGACGCCAGCTGCCCCAGGCGAGCAGGGTGCCGACGGAAATCCAGGCCGCCATTTTTAGCACCTGGCGCCGTCCGGCGGCGTGCGTTCTCTGGGTCAACGCGGTGAGTGCCGCCGTTTGTCGCTCATCACTTTCCCGCAGCGGCGAAAAGCGCTGGCTGATGTTCAGCACGTAGCGCCACGCCAGCTGATTCTCCTGACTCTCGTCAAGCCAGCGCTGTAACGCGGCGGGATAGGTCTGCGGTGACGCGAGGTCCTCGACTTCGGCATACCAGTTTGCCGCCTGCTGCAGCGCGGCGAAGCCGGGTTTATGGCTCATCGTATCTGACCGCGGCGGGGGGGAGTGCATCGAGATACTCGACTTCAAGACTCAGGCAGTGAAGCATGGCCTGAGCCATATATTTCTTCACCATGCGCTCGGAGACGGCGAGTTCAGCGGCGATTTTCGCGTAGGTCAGCCCGCCGATCTGCGACATCAAAAACGCCGCGCGGACTTTTTCCGGCAGCGCCTGCAGCATGGCGTCCACCTGAAAAAGCGTTTCCAGGACGATCGCGCAGTGTTCTGCTGAGACCGCGGTGGCCAGCGGTTGAGCCGCCAATGTTTCCAGCCAGACGCGCTCGATTTCTTTTCTGCGCCACAGGTCAATACACATGCCCTGAGCCATCGAGCCAAGGTAGGCGCGCGCGCCGGCAAGAGTGTCAAAGTTTCGCGGCTTTATCAGCAGGCGCAGGAAGACGTCCTGCGCCAGATCGGCGGCATCGCTGGCATTCCCAAGGCGTCGTCTGAGCAACTTTTGCAGCCAGTTGTTATGCTCGGAGAACAGCAGCACAATATTTTCAGCTGAACTAAAACCAGGAGATGACATGTCGCTCTAACCGCCAGAGGAGGGTAAACAGGAAACATTTAGACATGAAAATTTACATGAGAATGATTTTCATTTCAACATTGAATGCGAAAAAATTACCATCCACGTATTACGCATAAAAGGGTTGTCCCCTGAATAAGGGCCTGCTTTGAGTAAACTCACGCCCCTGCAATGCTGCGGTAAATTCGGCAACAACAAAGAAAACAGTCATCTTCGCAATTAAATATAGTGAAAATCATCCGCCAGCGGATAATTTAACCGGATGAAAATAATCCCCTCCCGCGAGCGAAAAAAATAATCTGCGGATTGACGCGCAAGCCGGTAATAAATTAATCAGGCAGTAAACGGCCTGCACCGAAAGTAACCTGCTTCATGGTGCAAGGTTTATCTCAGGCTCCGTCAAATAAAGAAAGACAATGTCTCATTTTGGTGCTTTTCAGGATCTCCCATGCATCATGATGATCCGTGCCCCATTGTGGTGCTCTATGGTTCACTCGGATATCCCGTTGATACTTAATGAATAAATTAATGGCATGTTTTGTGCTTATATTTATACGCCAGCGTAAAAAATGAAAGCGATACACAGGTAAACTCCGGGGCAGCAGCAATAATATGCAGCTTGCATTATCAGTGCCGATATGGCAGCCCGGAAAAGGATTGCAATGCGGTTATTATTTAACGCGCAACCGATTTAAAGTTCACGTTGACGATGATTTTCAAGGGGGGTGTCCTGTACGTAATTTAACCCGCATTGATCAACCCAAAAAATCATGCAGAGATAACGGCATTTATTATGCCGGGATTGATTTGTGCTGCAAAAAAATAGTACCTCCTTTGTTTTGAGAAACGAAAGGCAAAAGGCTTAGTTCTGTGAAAGTAAAGCATATACTGCCCCGATCGGCGGTTTGATAAGGATACAATGCTGATGCATAAACTCATAAAAAACTACAAAGCCGACGTCTATTTCGACGAACTGATCGACCATGAGGGCAATCCCCGCCGTTCAGCGCAGAGTTTGATTCAGTGTCTGGATTCGCTTGCGCCGGATGAACTTGAAAAGCGTCGTCTGGCGGCAGAGGCGACAATACAGGAAATGGGAATTAGCTTTACGGTGTATACCGACAAAGGAAATATCGACAGGATCTGGCCATTCGATATTATTCCCCGCACCATTGATGCTCAGGACTGGACGATAGCCGAAACCGGCCTGAAGCAGCGCCTTACCGCTCTGAACCGCTTTATCAATGACCTGTACAATGAACAACATTGCATCAAAGATGGCATCATTCCCGAATATATCATTAAGGAGTCGAAGAATTTTCGCCCTGAGTGTGTCGGGATGTCGCCACCTTATGGCGTCTGGGCGCATATTTGCGGGACCGATTTAGTCCGCGATGAAACAGGGCAGTTCTACGTGCTGGAAGATAACCTGCGCGTCCCCTCCGGCGTCTCCTATATGCTGGAAAACCGAGCCATCACCAAGCGCGTTCTGCCGGAGTTGTTTGAACGTGAGGATATCAAACCCATTGACGCCTATCCGGCACAGCTGCTGGAAACCCTGACGGCCCTGTCGCCCCGGCAGATTGAGCGCCCGGAAATCGTGGTGCTGACCCCGGGGATTTATAACTCTGCCTACTTCGAACACGCCTTTCTGGCCCAGCAAATGGGGGTAGAGCTTGTGGAAGGCGCCGATCTGTTTGTTGGCGACGACGACTGCGTCTACACCAAAACGATCTACGGCCCGGAGCGGGTGGACGTCATTTACCGACGCATTGACGATATGTTCCTCGACCCGGAAGTATTTCATCCCGAATCTGTTCTCGGGGTGCCTGGCCTGATGCGGGCATGGAAAGCCGGAAACGTGGCGCTGGCCAATGCTCCCGGCGCCGGGGTGGCGGATGACAAGGTCGTCTATGCGTATGTTCCGGCACTGATTCGCTACTATCTGGACGAAGAGCCTATTCTGCCGAATGTGGAAACCTTCCTCTGCCAGAATGATGATGAACGGGAATACGTTCTGCAGAACCTGGATAAGCTGGTGGTGAAACCGGCTAATGAATCCGGCGGTTATGGCATGCTGGTCGGGCCGCACTCGACCAAAAAAGAGCAGCAGCTGTTTGCCGAGCTGATCCAGGCGAATCCACGCAACTATATTGCTCAGCCGACGTTGAAGCTCTCTACCGCACCGGCGCTCATCGCGAAAGATTATCTGGAGCCGCGCCACCTCGATCTACGCCCCTTCATTTTGCAAAGCAAAGAGACTTACGTAACAACCGGTGGGTTGACGCGGGTGGCGATGAAAAAAGGCTCATTAGTGGTTAACTCATCCCAGGGCGGCGGGAGTAAGGATACCTGGATCGTGGAGAGCAAAAGATAATGAACATGCTATCAAGAGTTGCTGCGCGCCTGTACTGGAGCGCGCGTTATCTGGAGCGCGCGGAGAATATCGCGCGGTTAGTCAGCGTGTATGACGATCTGCTTTACGATCTGCCACGGGATATCGCTGTTTCCTGGTATAACCTGATCGAAATTAGCAGCGGCGTCGCCCTGTTTGGCCAGCGCTATAAGATTAAAGACGAACGCAATGTGCTGAAGTTTATGCTGGCCGACGAGAGCAACCCGGACTCTCTGCTGTCGTCATTAAAAATGGTCCGTGAAAATATCCGTACCAGCCGCGATGTGGTGCCGGGAGAGATGTGGGAGCTGATTAATGAACTGGATCTGTACGCCAGACAGAACATCCGCCTGGGGATCAACCGCTCCGAACGACATACGTATCTTAATAACGTCATTGAAGGATGCCAGAAAATTATCGGCCTGCTGACCGGGTCGATGAGCCGCGATGCCGGCTGGCATTTTCTGAACATGGGGCGCTATCTGGAGCGCGCCGATATGAATACGCGCATTCTGGACGCGGCAAATTCCCTGATGATGCAGGCGCGTGAGGAGGAGAGCATCAAGTTAGGCCAGGTGGTGTGGTCTAAGGTCCTGAAATCGCAAAGCGCCTATCTCAGCTTTCGCCGGGTAATGCGCTGTTCGATTAAAGGCTCGCTGGTGGTCACGCTGCTCCTGACGGATGGGCATTTTCCCCGTTCGCAGCGCTATTGCCTGCAGCAAATCAAGCTGGCCGCCGCTGAGCTGCCGCGGGCGGCGGCCGTTTCGGATCACATCGACAGTCTTCTGCTTGCAACCCGGGGCGTCGATAATTCTCACGATCTGAACCGCGAGTTTAGCCTCTACCTCAATGAGGTTCAGCTCAGCCTGATTGCGCTTCATCACCTGATTACCGATAACTGGTTTCATTTCCTGCAGGGGGATGCCGTATGACCATCCGGGTTGCGATTCAACATACAACGACTTACGAATTCGATCGTTTGATCAACGTGGCGCCGCATATTTTGCGCCTGCGCCCAGCGCCTCATTCACGTACCCATATACATGGCTATTCCCTGAAAGTGACGCCCGAGGACCACTTTATTAACTGGCAACAGGATCCGTTCGGCAACTATCAGGCGCGGCTGGTGTTTCCTGAAAAAACGAAACGCCTGGAGTTCGCGGTGGAGGTGATCGCGGACATGACCGTGATCAACCCGTTTGACTTCTTTATTGAAGAGTATGCCGAGCATTTCCCCTTTGCTTATGATTCCTTGATGCAGGAAGAACTCGCACCTTACCTTAAGGTCACCGAGCAGAGCCCTGAACTGGACGCGTGGCTGGATACCGTTGATTGCGAGGAAATGGTGCATATCGTGACCTTCCTGGTGCAGCTCAATAGTCGCCTGGCCAACGAAATTGACTATGGTATTCGCCTGGAGCCCGGCGTGCAGAGCTGTCAGGAAACGCTGACGTTGAAAAAAGGCTCGTGCAGGGATACCTCATGGTTGCTGGTGCAGATACTGCGTCATTTGGGGCTGGCAGCCCGCTTTGCCTCCGGCTATCTGGTGCAGTTGACTGCCGATGTAAAAGCGCTCGACGGTCCTTCAGGCCCGGAACAGGATTTCACCGATCTGCACGCCTGGTGTGAAGTCTATCTCCCCGGCGCTGGCTGGGTGGGGCTGGATCCGACCAGCGGCCTGTTTGCCGGAGAAGGGCATATTCCTTTAGCCTGCACGGCCGACCCGCAGTCTGCGGCACCGATTACCGGCGCAACCGACCCGTGCGAATGTGAGTTCAGCTATACCAACATTGTCACACGTATTCATGAAGATCCTCGCGTCACGCGGCCTTACAGCGAAGATGAGTGGCTGAACATCAACGCGCTGGGCCGCGCCGTGGACGTTGAGCTGCAGGCCAACGATGTGCGTCTGACCATGGGGGGCGAACCGACGTTTATCTCCATCGACGACATGGACTCCGCGCAGTGGAACACCGAGGCGCTAGGTAAGGACAAATTACGTCTCGCGAAAGACCTGCTGCTGCGGCTACAAGCTCAGTTCAGTCACGGGGGGCTGCTGCACTATGGCCAGGGTAAATGGTATCCGGGAGAGGAGGTTCCGCGCTGGGCGCTGGGGTGCTTCTGGCGCACCGACGGAGAGGCGCTGTGGCACGACCCGGAGCTCGTTGCCCGCGTCGATCGGGATTACGGTCACGGCATCGCTGATGCGGAGCGCTTTGGTCAGACTCTGTGTCAGCAGCTAGGCGTCGACGCCGGCTATTTGCAACCCGCGTATGAAGATGCGCTCTACTACCTGTGGCACGAGCGCGCGCTGCCGGAAGGGGCCGACCCGAGGAAGGCGAATCTCGAGGATGACCTTGAACGGCGCAGGCTGGCCAGCTTGCTCAGCCGCGGTATGGAAAACGCAACGGGCTACATTCTCCCCGTGGAGTTTGATGGTCACCGGTGGCGGAGCAGCCGCTGGCCGATGCGGGGGGACCTGATTACGCTGATCCCCGGGGACAGCGCCATGGGTTACCGTCTGCCGCTCAGTTCGCTGCCGCCACTCACCGAAGATGAGCGCGTCATCGAACGCGATCCTTTCGAGCCTCGCGAACCGCTGGCGGTTTTTGCGTTCGGGGAAGAGGCGGCCACCACCATTGCCCAGCAGGCGTTGCAGCAACAAAAATCGGCGGTTAACAGCAGTAAAAGCGTGGTCCGCACCGCGCTGTGCCTCGAGCCGCGCGAGGGCAAGCTCCATCTGTTCCTGCCGCCAGTCACCCATCTGGAGAATTATGTTGCCCTGATTCATGCCGTCGAAGCGACGGCCAGCGCGTTGCAGCTGCCGGTGGTGATTGAAGGTTATGAGCCGCCAAAAGATGCTCGCCTGCAGAAGCTGTTGTTAACCCCCGATCCGGGGGTTATCGAGGTCAATATTCACCCGGCCAGCCACTGGGATGAGCTGGTCCACAATATTGAAACGCTCTACGAGCAGGCGCAACAGACCCGACTGGGGGCCGAGAAGTTTATGCTTGATGGCCGGCACACCGGCACCGGGGGCGGTAACCACGTGACCTTAGGCGGGGCCACTCCTGCCGACAGCCCTCTACTGCGGCGTCCCGACCTTCTGCGTAGCCTGGTGACATACTGGCAGCACCATCCGGGTCTTTCCTACTTATTCTCCGGAATGTTTATTGGCCCAACCAGCCAGGCTCCGCGTCCGGATGAAGGACGGGATGAAGCGCTTTACGAAATGGAGATAGCCTTTCAGAACATGCCGGAAGGGCTGGTTGATACCCCATGGCTGGTGGACAGGCTGATGCGCAACCTGCTGGTGGATATCACCGGTAATACCCATCGCTCAGAATTTTGTATCGACAAACTGTACGCGGCAGGCAGCAGTAGCGGCCGTCTGGGGCTGCTGGAGTTTCGCGGCTTCGAAATGCCGCCGCACGCGCGCATGTCGCTGGTGCAGTTGCTGCTGCTCCGTTGCCTGGTGGCGCGCTTCTGGAACCAGCCGTATCACAAGCCGCTGGTCCGTTGGGGCACCCAGTTGCACGATAAGTTTATGTTGCCGCATTTCGTCTGGCAGGACGTAAAAGAAGTGGTGGATGATCTGCAGCGGCATGGCTATCCATTTAAATTGTCATGGCTGCTGCCGTTTGAAGAGTTCCGCTTCCCGCACTATGGTCGCCAGGAAATTGATGATATTGCGCTCGAGCTTCGCTGGGCGATCGAGCCGTGGCATGTACTGGGCGAAGAAGTAACGCAGTCCGGGACCTCTCGCTACGTTGACTCCTCCGTCGAACGCCTGCAGGTGCGCCTGTCCGGTTTGACTGAAGGACGCTATGTGCTGGCGTGCAACGGCCGCCGCGTACCGCTGCGAGCGACCGGCAAGAAGGGGGAGATGGTGGGGGCGGTGCGCTATCGGGCCTGGGCGCCGCCATCGGCGCTGCATCCAACTCTTGGGGTGAATACCCCCCTGGTGTTTGACCTGATTGATACCTGGAACGGCCTTTCCATAGGTGGCTGCAGCTATCGCGTCAGCCACCCGGGCGGACGTCACTATGAGACGCTACCGGTCAACAGCAATGAAGCTGAGGCAAGGCGCGTCAATCGATTCTGGGATCATGGCTTCACCCAGGGCGTCTTGACGCCTCCTCCCGCATTCAGCGCGTTAAGGACATTCTATGAGCATGAGCAGGTTCCGCGCCCTATGGCTCCGCCGGATGAAGAGCCGGGCGATGAATACCCGCATACTTTGGATCTTCGCAGGAAGTATACTAGGATTTAGCTTTGAGCCGGGTAATCAGAATACATGACAGCTTCTTTTTCTGAATCAATCACGCCGGCCTGTGGGCTGGCGTCTTTCTCTGTCGAACTCTCTACGACAGACGTCTATAACGAAGCTTGCGATCCGGCGAACGTCATCCGCCCACACTGGACTGAGGTCATGAACAGCGTCGGCGAGATGGGTATAGAAGGGATGGAAAACCGTCTTCGTCAGGCCAGGCGTATTTTGCGCGATGATGGCGCAACCTATAACCTCAATGGCGATCCGCTGTCGCCAAACGTCTGGTCGCTGGACATCATTCCCAATCTGTTGGCGGAGGACGAGTGGTTAACCGTTGAACGCGGGCTGGCGCAGCGCTCGCTGCTTTTCGACCTGATACTTAAAGATTTCTACGGCGAACAGCGGCTGCTGAAAGAGGGCGTTATCCCGTCAGAAATCGTTTTCTCTCACCCAGGGTTTCTGCGTCAGTGCCACGGTATACGTTTGCCGGGCGCGCATAATCTCATCTTCCACGCGGTCGATCTCGTTCGCGGCGGTGATGGACAGTTTGTGGCTATTGGCGATCGTACCCAGGCGCCGAGCGGCACCGGTTATGTTCTTGAAAACAGAATCGCCGTTTCTCGCGTGCTGCCGTCGCTGTTTCGCAACAGCAATGTCCGGCGGCTTTCCGGCTTCTTTCACGCACTGCGGCATACGTTAGCCGGTCTTGCCAGCCACAAAACAGAGACCCCGCGGATCGTGGTGCTGACGCCCGGTGCATACAGCAGTACCTATTTTGAGCATGCTTATCTCGCAAACTATCTCGGTTTTCAGCTGGTTCAGGGCGGCGACCTGACCGTGCGTAACGGCAGGGTGTGGTTGAAGTCCCTTAATGGCCTGTCGGAAGTTGATGTGATTTTGCGCCGTATGGATGATACTTATTGCGACCAAACGGAACTACGTTCCGACTCACGACTGGGCGTTCCGGGGCTGCTCGAAGTGGTACGCAGCGGTAACGTCGTGCTGGCGAACCCTCTGGGCTCGGGGGTTCTTGAGGCGCCGGCGCTGCTGGCGTTTCTCGCAGAAATTAGTCAGTGTTTGCTTGGCGAACCGCTATTGATCCCGACGGTTAAGACCTGGTGGTGCGGTCGCGCTGAGGATCGCGATTTTGTGATCCGTAACCTTGAGCACCTGATAATCAAACCGTCCTGGCGCAGCTTTGATAGCAAAAGCATTTACGGTCATAGCCTGGACGACCACAATCGGATGCTCACCATTCAGCAGATCACCGCCAACCCGCACAACTACGTGGCTCAGGTATATATACCCGGCTCGCGCGTGCCGGTCTGGGATAATCAACAAATTGAATATCGGCCCGGCATTTTCCGCGCGTTTACCGTCGCCACCCCGGAGGGATACTGCGTCATGCCCGGAACGCTATCACGGGTAGCTGAGTCCGCTGATGAATTTATTGTTAGCGATTTATCCGGCGCACGCAGCAAAGATACGTGGATACTGGGGGAAAAACCCGACATAGCGCAGCAGCCGCTGACGGACTCCATTCCTCGCGATGAGGGAAATCTGCCCAGCCGCGTTATAGAGAACCTGTTCTGGTTTGGCCGCTATGCGGAACGCGCCGAAATGAGCCTGCGGGTGATACGCACGCTTTTCAAACAGCTCAACGGGGTTGAGCTGTTTATGCCTGAAAGCCGCGACGTCCTGCTGGGGGCATTATTTCCGCTCACCGGCACCTTGCCTGAAACGGACGCCAGCGGTGACCAGAATCATGAGCTTTCTTCGTTGGTTTGTGATGGCCAACGCGCCGGGTCCATTAAATTTAATATCCAAAGCATGCTGACCTGCGGCGAGCAGGTAAAAGAGATGCTCTCGGCCGATACCCGAATTATTCTCAATGAGTTACGCGATTGTATTCGGGCGGTGGAGGTGGCCTATCAGGATGGGCTGCCGGAGCTCCCGGAAGAGTCACTGGATAATCTGGTCACCTCTTTACTGGCGTTATCCGGGCTGAACCATGAAAGCATGCTGCGTGGAATGGACTGGCGGTTTTAGGAGAATTTCCGCCGC
>NZ_JAQGFU010000161.1:0-10057 GCF_030078455.1 Klebsiella sp. Ech2A
CTTCCATCTCGCCTGCGACGCCGGAAACGCGGGCGAGATGGAAGCCGCCAAGCCCTTTAATCGCCACAATCTGCCCGGCGGCAAGCCGCTCCGCTGCCGCCCGCAGCGCCGCCTCGCCGTAGCAGATCTCCTCCCCGCTGCGCCACTCAAGCCGCGGCCCGCACGATTCGCAGGCCACCGGCTGGGCATGAAAGCGTCTGTCGGCCGGATTGCGGTATTCGGCTTCGCAGGACGGGCACAGCGGGAACGGCGCCATCGCGGTAAACGGGCGGTCGTAGGGCATGGCGCGGATAATGGTAAAGCGCGGCCCGCAGTGGGTACAGTTGATAAACGGGTAGCGGTAGCGGCGCTCCCCGGGATCGTTCATCTCCGCCAGGCACGCCGGACAGGTGGCGGCATCGGGAACAATCTGCGTGCGCATGGTTCCGCCTGCGCTCCGGCGGATGGTGAACGCCTTAGGCAGGGCCTGCCAGACAAACGGCGTGGCCCGTGCGCTGTCGATTCGCGCCAGCGGCGGACAGTGGCGAGCCAGCGCGGGGATAAACTCCGCCTCGTCGCCCAGCAGGCGCACCAGCACGCCGTCGCCGTCGTTGCACACGTCGCCGAGACGCCCTAAGCGCTGCGCCAGCTGCCAGACGGAGGGGCGAAATCCCACCCCCTGCACCTTGCCGCGGATGCGGATTTTCACCCCGTTCATGCCGCTATCGTCCTACCAGGCCAGCGCCGTGCGGCGACGTTTTTCAATGTTCATCTGCTCAAGCTTATTGCGGTCAACGCAGATAAGCGCGTGCGTCGGGCAGGCGTCCATACAGGCGGGCCCCTCTTCGCGATGATGGCAAAGGTCGCACTTATTGGCTTCGGCTTTTTCCGCCGTCACGTTCAGGCCGGCGCCGCTATGGCGGATCACCGGACGCACCACCACTTCCATCGCCCCGTACGGGCAGGCCACGACGCAGGTTTTGCAGCCGATGCAGCGCTCCTGCATCACGTGGACAAAGCCCTTATCGCGGCTGATGGCCCCGTTCGGGCAGACGTTAGCGCAGGGCGCGTCTTCACACTGACGACAGGCGGTGGCCGTCGACACGTTGACGCCCTTGATGACATGGATACGCGGTAAAAACGATTTTGGCGTCAGCGCGGCGCAGTCCTGATTAGCCTGATGAGAGACCACGCAGGCGACTTCGCAGGTGCGACAGCCGATGCATTTGCTCGCGTCGGCGATAATGAAACGGTTCATCCATTTCTCCAGCAGTAAGAAGGTTACGCGCCGGAGTATGCATAATACGTTCCAGTTTTTATCGCATTGATAGTAAAAGGAATTAATTAGCTGTTTTCTGTCATCGTCAGATGTGACGATGACAGATGACGATCTCAGACGCCGGGGCCAGCGCCAAGAGAATCGCGCTCAATCAGCTCGCCGGGGAAGGTTTGCTGGAATTTGAAATCGCCGCCGTCGAGCATAAAAATCAGCCGGTTAATGCACTCTTTGATCATCTCCGTCACCGGAATTTTGACGCTGGACAGCGCCGGGATCATATAGGGCGCCAGCACGATGTCATCGAAGCCAATCACCGACACCTGCTCCGGCACCTTCACGCCGTGCAGATGTAGCTGCTTCATCGCGCCAATCGCCATATCGTCGTTGCTCGCCACCAGCGCGCTGTAGCTAACGCCGCGCTGGCGCAGCGTCTCAACCCCGGCGGCGCCGGTTTCCGGCGTCCATTTGCCCTTCACGATCAGCGCTTCGTTGAGCGCGATATCGTGCTGGGCCAGCGCCTCTTTGTAGCCGGCGAGACGCTCGATGCCGGTAGGCGAATCCAGCGAGCCGGTGATAAAGGCAATTTCGCGATGGCCGCGGGCGATGAGCTGGCGTACCGCGGCCAGGGCCGACGCTTTTTGATCGGACCAGACGCAGTGGCTGGCGTTGCGGCGCAGGCGGCGGTTAAGCACCATAATTGGCCGGTCGTGCTGCTCCACGATGGCGTCCATTTCATCGACGCTCAGAAAGCGCGGGTAGATAATAATCGCGTCGCAGCGCAGGTCGAGCAGGTACTGAATCGCCTCCCGCTCCTCGTCGGCGCTGTGCTTGCCGTCGGCCAGAATCAGCTGACGCCCCTTGTCTTCGGTCATCCGCGCGACCTGAAACAGCAGCTCGCTGAAGTAAACCCCGTGATAGAGGGTATTGGTGACCACCAGCCCCAGGGTCTGGCTCTTTTTGGTGGCCAGGTTGCGCGCCAGCAGGTTCGGCCGGTAGCCGCTTTCGGCAACGGCCTGGAACACGCGATCTTTCGTCTCCTGGCTGACGTAGCCGTTGCCCGATAGCACCCGCGAAACCGTCGCCTTCGACACCCCTGCGCGCTTAGCGACCTCCAGCATCGTTGCCATGTTGTTCTTCCTGTTGCAAAAAGATGCCCGCAGTGTACTGCACGCCATGCCGTTTTACAGCCTTGACGCGCGCGCCGGGCAGATTCTTTTCTGCGGCAGAATCCGATCAAAATCACAAATTTGAAAACTGATTTTTTTAGATCTTGTATGAATCAATTAAACTCATCATGATTTTGTGGAACCGGTTTCCTACATATGCACGACGCCACGCAGCTTTTGGGCGCGGTGAAAAGCCAGTACCCCATTGATAAACAGGATAAAATCCGATGTCTAAAAATTATGCAGCCCTGGCACAGCAGATCGTCTCGGCGATTGGCGGCGTTGATAACGTCGCCGCCGTCACCCACTGCATGACCCGCCTTCGTTTCGTGGTCAAAGATAACGCGCGGGTGGATAGCGCGACCCTAAAAGGGCTGAAAGGCGTACTGGGCGTCGTGCGCAGCGATAACCAGTGCCAGGTGATCGTCGGCAACACCGTCTCCCAGGCCTACCGCGAAGTGATGAGCCTGCTGCCGGGTGAGATGCGCCCGGCGGAGCCCGTGGGCAAGCCGCCGCTGACCTTCAGGCGGGTCGGCGCCGGGATCCTCGATGGGCTGATCGGCACCATGTCGCCGCTGATCCCGGCGATTATCGGCGGATCGATGGTCAAGCTGCTGGCGATGATCCTCGAGATGAGCGGCGTCCTGCCGAAAGGCGCGCCGACGCTCACCATCCTGACGGTGATTGGCGACGGCGCCTTCTTCTTCCTGCCGCTGATGGTCGCCGCCTCCGCGGCGGTGAAATTCAAAACCAATATGTCGCTGGCGATTGCCATTGCCGGGGTGCTGGTGCATCCGAGCTTTATCGATCTGATGGCCAAAGCCGCTCAGGGCGAACACGTCGAGTTCGCCTTTATTCCGGTTACCGCGGTGAAATATACCTACACCGTGATCCCGGCGCTGGTGATGACCTGGTGCCTCTCTTATATCGAGCGCTGGGTCGACAGGATCACCCCGGCGGTGACGAAAAACTTCCTTAAGCCGATGCTGATCGTGCTGATCGCTGCGCCGCTCTCCATTCTGCTGATCGGCCCGCTCGGGATCTGGATCGGCAGCGCCATCTCGGCGCTGGTTTACACCGTCCACCACTACCTCGGCTGGCTGTCGGTGGCGATTATGGGCGCCCTGTGGCCGCTGCTGGTGATGACCGGGATGCACCGCGTCTTTACGCCGACTATCATTCAGACCATTGCCGAAACCGGCAAAGAGGGGATGGTGATGCCGTCAGAAATCGGCGCCAACCTGTCGCTGGGCGGCTCGTCGCTGGCGGTGGCGTGGAAAACGAAAAACCCGGAGCTGCGCCAGACGGCGCTGGCGGCGGCGGCCTCGGCTATTCTCGCCGGGATCTCCGAGCCGGCGCTGTACGGGGTCGCAATACGGCTTAAACGCCCGCTGATCGCCAGCCTGATCAGCGGCTTTATCTGCGGCGCGGTAGCCGGCATCGCCGGGCTTGCCAGCCACTCCATGGCGGCGCCGGGCCTGTTTACCAGCGTCCAGTTCTTCGATCCGGCGAACCCGACGACTCTCGTCTGGGTCTTCGGCGTGATGGCGCTGGCGGTGGTGCTGTCGTTTGTTCTGACCCTGCTGCTCGGCTTTGAGGATATCCCGGTGGAAGATGCCGCCGCCGATGCCAGACAGCGCCAGGCGACGAGCGAAGCATCCCACGCCTGAATATAATTTTTGATACAGAGGTAACGCATGGCGACTTTTCCAAACGGATTTTTATGGGGCGGCGCGCTGGCCGCTAACCAGGCTGAAGGGGCATATCTGGAGGGCGGCAAAGGGCTGACTACCGTCGATACCCTTCCCCACGGGGCCAGGCGCCTGCCGGTCAAGCTGGGGCTGGAAAAGCGCTTTCAGCTGCGTGACGATGAGTTCTACCCCAGCCATACGGCGATCGATTTTTATCATCGCTATAAAGAGGACATCGCCCTGATGGCGGAGATGGGCTTTAGCGTATTTCGCACCTCCATCGCCTGGAGCCGCCTGTTCCCCAACGGCGACGAGCAGGAGCCGAATGCGCAGGGGATCGCCTTCTACCGCTCGCTGTTTGAGGAGTGTAAAAAGCACAATATCGAGCCGCTGGTGACCCTGTGCCACTTCGACGTGCCGATGCACCTGGTGACCGAATACGGCTCCTGGCGCAATCGCAAAATGGTCGGGTTCTTCACCCACTACGCCCGCACCTGCTTTGAAGCCTTCGACGGGCTGGTGAAATACTGGCTGACCTTCAACGAAATCAACATCATGCTCCATAGCCCCTACTCCGGCGCCGGCCTGGCGTTCGAAGAGGGGGAGAATCAGGATCAGGTGAAGTACCAGGCCGCGCACCACGAGCTGATTGCCAGCGCCCAGGTGACCAAAATCGCCCACGAGGTGAACGCACAGAATCAGGTCGGCTGCATGCTGGCGGGCGGCAACTTCTACCCTTACTCCTGCAAGCCGGAAGATGTGTGGATGGCGCTGGAGAAAGATCGCGAAAACCTGCTCTTTATCGACGTGCAGGCGCGCGGCGCCTGGCCGGTATGGGCAGCGCGGATGCTCCGCGAGAAAGGCGTGACGATTGTCAAACAGCCGGGCGACGACGAGATCCTGCGCAACACCGTCGATTTTGTCTCCTTCAGCTACTACGCCTCGCGCTGCGCCTCGGCGGAGATGAACGCCAGCAACACCAACGCGGCCAATATCGTGAAGTCGTTAAAAAACCCCTATATTCAGGCCAGCGAATGGGGCTGGGGAATCGATCCCCTCGGCCTGCGCATCACCATGAATATGATGTATGACCGCTACCAGAAGCCGCTGTTCCTCGTGGAAAACGGCCTCGGCGCGCGGGATGAAATCGACGCCAACGGCGAGATTAACGACGACTACCGCATCAGCTATCTGCGCGAGCACATCAAAGCGATGGGCGACGCTATCGAAGACGGTATTCCGGTAATGGGCTACACCAGCTGGGGCTGTATTGACCTGGTGGCCGCCTCCACCGGCGAGATGAGCAAACGCTACGGCTTCGTCTACGTTGACCGCGATGACGCCGGCAACGGCACCCTCGACCGCAAGCGCAAGAAGTCGTTCTGGTGGTATAAAAAGGTCATCGCCAGCAACGGCGAAGATCTGGCGTAAAGGCAATCCCCCGGATAGCGGCGCTGCCGCCTCTCCGGGGAAACCTTACTCCGCCACCACTTCCAGCGGAGCAAACCCGCCGAAGCCCTGCCAGCCGTTCAGGCGCCGGTAAACCTCGGCCACCGCGTCCTTAATCGGCTGGGTCATCGGGTAGTAGAAGCCGACGATATCCGGCTGAATGCCTAAGAAAATCACCTCGCCAACGTCCTCCTTCAGCTGTTCGATCAGATAGTTGAGCGGCATATTGTGGGTGGTCATCATAAACATCTCGGCGATGTCGTCGGGATCGACGATGCGGATCTCGCCGGGGCTGAGCCCCATATCGGTGGCATCGACGATCAGCAGGCGATCGGGGCGCAGCTCGCGGATCGCGACGACGTCGTTTTCCGGGGCGCTGCCGCCGTCAATCACCACCCAGCCGCCCGTCGGGTTTGCCGCGCACGTTTCCGCCAGCAGCGGGCCCGCGCCGTCGTCGCCCATCATGCTGTTGCCCACGCAGAGTAAAACGTCAGTCACGGAGTCTCCTCACCATCAGATAGATGGCGCTTTCCTGGTGAATATCGTGGAGCATGCTGAGCATTAGCCTGCTCCACGCCTGCTGCGCCGGCGTCTGCCCGGCCTGCGCCTTATCGAAAGCGGTGGCCAGCATGGTGACGTGATTGCTGTCGATAACGATTTCGCCATACTTCGGCACGCCTTCCATTTTACACCGGGCGGCGCTGCCCGCCTCAAGGGTGGCGATCCACGCCAGGTACTCATCCCACGGGCAGCTCAGCGCCGCTTCCAGGCAGTCGATAACCCCGAGATGGTGGCCAATCGCCAGGCTGTAGTAGACCACCTGCTGCGCCTGGTCGGGCGTGGCGTCGTTCTCATCGATAAATTTACGGCTCAGCTGGCTGAACACCACCGTTTCGCTCATCGGATGCGCGCCTCCTCAACCACCTGATTGAGATGGGTGACGATCTCGGTCAGACGCGGATCTTTTTCCGCCTCCAGCCAGCGCACGACCTGGCTGTCGCCCTGGCCGAGCAGGCGCATATAGTCATCGGCAATCTGCCGACCGTAGCGATAGCCCGCCAGGCGGCGCGCTTCGCGGTCGATGCGCACCCGCAGCGGCTGGACCATATTCGGATGCAGAATTTCCGCCGCCTTCTCATCCTGCTCGCCCGGCAGCCGGGCGTGAATTTTCTGCTCCAGCAGGCCCAGCGCCATCGCAAAGCCGTACAGCGTCGCCGCCGGCGTCGGCGGGCAGCCGGGAATATAGACGTCGACCGGCACAATTTTGTCGGTGCCGCCCCAGACGCAGTACAGATCGTGGAAGATGCCGCCGCTGTTGCCGCAGGCGCCGTAGGAGATGCAGATTTTCGGGTCCGGCGCGGAGTGCCAGGCGCGCAGCGCCGGCGAGCGCATGGCGCGGGTCACCGCCCCGGTGAACAGCAGGATATCGGCGTGGCGCGGCGAGGGAACGACCTTTATTCCGAAGCGTTCGGCGTCAAACAGCGGCGAAAGGGTGGCAAAAATCTCAATCTCGCAGCCGTTGCAGCCGCCGCAGTCCACGCGATACACGTAGGCGGAACGCTTAATACTCTTCAGCAGCGATGCCTTCATGCTGGCGATAGACTCGTCTACCGTCATCGGCACGGGAATGCCGTTTTCATCGCGCGGGCCCAGTAAATTGTTCATCAGCTGGCCTCTCTCATATGGCGAGTCAGTTCAATACGATCGGACGGCACCAGGCACTTCTGGCGCTTGCACTCGGGGCAGGTCTCGAAGCTCTCGCGGTGCAGCTCGGCGCGGGTATCGCCGTTGTGCTCCAGCAGCGCGATGGCGTAATCGATCTCTTTCTGCACGGCGAAGGGGCGCGCGCACGTCCGGCAGCGGCACATCTCAAAGCGCGACTGCTGGAGGAAATCCTCTTTCTTCCACACCGCCAGCTCGTACTCCTGCGAGAGCTTAATCGCCGCCGTCGGGCACACCTCCTCGCAGCGGCCGCAAAAGATGCAGCGCCCGAGGTTGAACTGCCACGCCAGCTGGTTAGTGACGAGGTCGGTCTCCACCGTCAGGGCATTCGACGGGCAGGCGTTAACGCAGGCCGCGCAGCCGATGCACTGCTGGGGGCTGTGCTCCGGCTTGCCGCGGAAGTTTTTATCTACCGGCATCGGCTCCAGCGGGTAAGCGTGCGTCGCGGCGCCGGTCTTAATGACTTTTTTGATAAAGGTAAACATGGCGGCTCCTTATTTCAGCGGCGAGTTTTTACGCTCGATGCTGTAGCGCTCCAGCTCTTTGTACGGCACCACTTTGCTTTTCTTCTTCCGCACGTCGACCACGGTCATGCGGTCGGTACAGGAGTAGCAGGGATCGAGGCTGCCGATAATCAGCGGCGCATCGGAAACGGTGTTGCCGCGCAGCATATAGCGCAGGGTCGGCCAGTTGGCGTAGGTCGCCGCCCGGCAGCGCCAGCGGTAGAGCTTCTGATTGTCGCCGGTCATGCTCCAGTGGATATCATCCCCGCGCGGCGCTTCCGAGAAGCCCAGCGCAAAACGGTGTGGGATATAGGTGAAGCCGTCCACCATCAGCGGGCCGCCCGGCAGATTGTCGAGGCCAAAGTCGATCATATTCAGCGCGGTGTAGACCTCGTTGATGCGCACCTTGAGGCGCGAAATCACGTCGCAGCCCTGCTCGCTGTGCACTTCCATCGGCAGCAGGCCGTAGCCGACGAACGGATGGTCGGCACGGGTATCGCGCGCGTGGCCGCTGGCGCGCACCATCGGGCCAACGTTGCTGAAGTCGCGGGCGATTTGCGGGTCGAGGCGGCCGATGCCGACGGTGCGCTGCGCCATGTTCGGCGTGCTGAGCAGCATCTCCACCAGCTCCTGCACGTCGCGGCGCATCTGCTGCGCCAGCTGGCGGGTCTGGATCATATCCTCTTTCAGCAGGTCGCGACGGATGCCGCCGATCAGGTTCAGGCCGTAGGTTTTACGCGCCCCGGTGAGGATCTCCGCCATTTTCATCGACGTCTCGCGCACGCGGAAGAACTGCATAAAGCCGGAGTCGAAGCCGGTAAAGTGGCAGGCGAGGCCGAGGTTGAGCAGGTGCGAATGCAGACGCTCCACCTCCAGCAGAATGGCGCGGATCATCTGCGCGCGTTCCGGCACCACGATGCCCATCGCGTTCTCAACCGAGGTGGTATAGGCGGTGCTGTGGGCAAAGCCGCAGATGCCGCACACCCGGTCGGAGAGGAAGGTCACTTCGTTGTAGCCCATCCGGGTTTCCGCCAGCTTCTCCATCCCGCGATGGACGTAGAACAGGCGGTAGTCGGCGTCGATAATATTTTCGCCGTCAACGAACAAGCGGAAGTGGCCCGGCTCATCGGAGGTGACGTGCAGCGGGCCAATCGGCACCACGTTATTCTTCTTGCTGCCCAGCTCGTTAATGAACTCGTAGGTTTCCGCATCGGTGGTCGGCGCCGGGCGCTGACGGTAATCCATGCTGTCTTTGCGCAGCGGATAGAGTTCGTCCGGCCAGTCGTCCGGCAGCACCAGACGGCGCTCGTCCGGCAGGCCAACCGGCAGCAGGCCGTACATGTCGCGCACTTCGCGCTCGCCCCATACCGCCGCGGGCACCCTCGGCGTCACCGACGGATACTCCGGCTTATTGGCGTCCACTTCCACGCGCACGGTGATCCAGCATTTGGTCCCCTGCTCCATCGACAGCACGTAGTAAACGGCATAGTGGCCGTTGAGCTTGCGCTCGTCGTTGCCGAACAGCACCGACAGCCAGCCGCCCTGCCGATAGTAGAGAAACTCCACCACTTCCGGAAGATAGTTGATCTTCACCGTGACGGTGAGCTGATCGTTGGTCTGCCAGGCCTCGTCCAGCACCACGCCCGGGAAGGCCTGATGCAGCGCGGCGAGATAGCGTTGACCCGGTTTTTCTTCGTTCATATCTAAAACTCTCTTAAATCACGCCGCCAGCAAGGAGACGAAGGCTAAAAAGGCAAAGCCAAAACCGGCCCAGGTCACGCGGGACGTGGCACAAAAGCGCAGGCGCGCCATGCTGTTTTCAAACAGGGCAATAATCAGCACGCCGGCCACCAGCTTGACGACCGCGACGACCAGCGCCAGCACCAGCCCGCCGACGCTGAAGCTGATCATCTGCCCCCACGGAATAAACACGCCGACAAACATCTGCAGGACCACCAGCTGCTTGAGGCTAATCCCCCATTTCAGCACCGCGAAACCGCTGCCGCTGTATTCGGTCAGCGGCCCTTCCTGCAGCTCCTGCTCCGCCTCGGCGAGGTCGAACGGCAGCTTGCCCATTTCGATAAAGGTGGCAAAAGCGCAGGCGGCCAGCGCCAGGAGCAGCGGAATGCTGCGCGCGGCGGGCCAGTGGTAGAGGGTATCGGTGATGCTGCTGATATGGGTTGAACCGGCAACCTGCGCCGCCACCCACAGTCCCAGCAGCAGAATCGGCTCCACCAGCACGCCGAGCATCGCTTCGCGGCTGGCGCC
>NZ_JAQGFU010000162.1:0-10044 GCF_030078455.1 Klebsiella sp. Ech2A
GCGGCAACAGCGCGGTGGTCCCACCTGACCCCATGCCGAACTCAGAAGTGAAACGCCGTAGCGCCGATGGTAGTGTGGGGTCTCCCCATGTGAGAGTAGGGAACTGCCAGGCATCAAATTAGCAGTAAACCGGGGCAATAAACCGGTTGTTGTAAAGAAATTCGGTGGAGCGGTAGTTCAGTCGGTTAGAATACCTGCCTGTCACGCAGGGGGTCGCGGGTTCGAGTCCCGTCCGTTCCGCCACTTATTAACAGCCCTGAGCATTTGCTCAGGGCTTTTTCTTTTTCCGTCGTACTATTGTTGCTATTTCAGCAAAAATCCTCTGCATTTATCGATCTTTTTCCCCTCTGATGCATCAGCCATAATGTTCTCAATGAGTTAACACTAAGTAAAAAAGAGGAATTTATGGCAATCCCTGCATTTGGTCTTGGAACCTTCCGTCTGAAAGATGATGTGGTTATCGCATCAGTAAAAACGGCGCTGGAACTGGGCTACCGTACGATTGATACCGCCCAGATCTATGATAACGAAGCGGCCGTTGGCCAGGCCATCGCCGAAAGCGGCGTGGCGCGTGATGAGCTGTTTATCACCACCAAGATCTGGATCGAAAACCTGAGCAAAGACTCGCTTATTACCAGTCTGAAAGAGAGTCTGAAAAAGCTGCGTACTGATTATGTCGATCTGACGCTGATCCACTGGCCTTCGCCGGGTGATGCCGTCGCCGTTGAAGAGTTTATGCCGGCGCTGCTGGAAGCTAAAGAGCTGGGGCTGACTCGCCAGATCGGGATTTCAAACTTCACGATTCCGCTGATGGAACGCGCAATTGCTGCCGTCGGCGCTGAAAACATTGCGACCAATCAGATTGAGCTATCCCCCTATCTGCAGAATCGCAAGACTGTGGATTGGGCGACGGCGCACGGTATCCATATCACGTCGTACATGACGTTGGCATATGGTAAGGCACTGAAAGATGAAGTTATTTCAGGTATTGCCGCGAAGCACAGCGCAACGCCTGCACAGGTGATACTGGCCTGGGCTTTGGGAGAAGGCTACGCGGTGATCCCGTCTTCAACTAAACGTGAAAATCTGGCGAGCAACCTGAAAGCTCAGGATCTGCAGCTGGATGAGGAAGATCGTAAAGCGATCGCCGCGCTGGATTGCAACGATCGCCTGGTTAGCCCGGAAGGTCTTGCCCCCGAGTGGGATTAAAATAACCCACCCTCTGTAACCCTTATTTAACCCTCTACAGCTCCTTCGGGAGCTGTTTTACGTGCTCGCTGAGAAAATCAATAAACGCCCTTATCCGGGTACTGACCGCTCTGTCGCTGTAGTAAACGGCGCTAAAGGGCATTTCTACCGGCAGCCGCTTGTCGGCAAGAAGCTCGACAAACTCCCCGCTCGCAATCTCCTGGTTCACCATATAATCCGATAAACAGGCGATGCCGTTACCGGCCAGGCATAGCTGCTTGATGGTTTCCCCGCTATTGGAGGATATCTCGCAGCTGACTTCCAGCAGCTGACCATCGCAGCAGGAGACTGGCCAGGTATTTAGTGAAAGGGGCTCAGTAAAACCCAGGCACTGATGATCTTTAAGGCTGGCTACATCCTGCGGCGTGCCGTGGCGGGAGAGGTAGTCAGGCGAGGCGATGATTTTGCGGTAGCTGTTAAACAGCGGCCGGGCGCGCAGGCTGGAATCCGTCAACGTACCCGCGCGGATCGCAACATCAACCTTACGCTCAATCAAGTTGATGAAGGTTTCCGACGACACCAGCGCGAGGGTCATTTCCGGATAGCGCTCGCGAAAAGGCTTCACCAGCGGCATCAGAAAGTGGAGCATCACCGGGGTGGCGGCATCTACCCGCAGCAATCCTCTTGGCGTCGTCCGCGTTTCCAGAAGCTCATTTTCCGCCGCCGCCATCTCCTGAAGCACCACCTGCATACGGCGAAAGTAGCGTTCTCCCTCCTCGGTCAGGCTTAGCTGACGAGTTGTTCGGTTAAGCAGGCTGACGCTAAGCTTTGATTCCAGCTTTTTTACCGCCCGGCTGACGGCCGAGTTTGCCTGTCCCAGCTGTTCCGCCGCCCGGCTAAAGCTTCCGCTTTCCACCACGGCGACGAAGATGGCAATCTCTTCTGATGTTGCTCTCATTATTGCACCTGTAGCAAAATTCTATTGAGACTTTGATAGTTTTTGTTATTTAAGCATCCCTGCATACTACGTGTCATCTTAATCCTGATGCTACGGAGTAAATTATGCCACTGGCGCTACTTGCCTTAACTATCGGTGCCTTTGCGATTGGTACCACCGAGTTTGTAATTGTCGGCCTGGTGCCGACGATCGCAGAGCAGCTGGCCATCTCACTGCCTTCAGCGGGTCTGTTGGTTTCTATCTACGCGCTTGGCGTCGCGATCGGCGCCCCGGTGCTGACGGCGCTGACCGGCCGCATGCCGCGCAAACAGCTGCTGCTGGCGCTAATGGTGCTGTTCACTGCCGGCAACCTGCTCGCCTGGCAAGCGCCGGGTTATGAAACGCTGATTTTCGCCCGCCTGCTTACCGGCCTGGCGCACGGCGTGTTCTTCTCGATTGGTTCTACCATTGCGACCAGCCTGGTACCTAAAGAGAAGGCCGCGTCGGCGATTGCCATCATGTTTGGCGGTCTGACCGTCGCGCTGGTCACCGGGGTGCCGATTGGTACCTTTATCGGCCAGCATTTCGGCTGGCGTGAAACCTTCCTTGCGGTTTCCATTCTTGGCGTGATTGCGCTGGTGAGCAGCCTGATTCTGGTGCCGAACAATATTCCGGGTCGGGCCAGCGCCAGCCTGCGCGATCAGATGCAGGTGTTAACCCATCCGCGCTTGCTGATCATCTATGCCATTACCGCCCTGGGATATGGCGGCGTCTTCACGGCGTTTACCTTCCTCGCGCCAATGATGCAGGACCTTGCCGGTTTCAGTCCGTCTGCGGTGAGCTGGATTTTACTGGGCTACGGTGTTTCAGTGGCGTTGGGTAATGTCTGGGGCGGCAGGCTGGCCGACAGGCACGGAGCGGTGGCCGCACTGAAGATTATCTTTGCTGCGCTGGTTGTGCTGCTGCTGGTGTTCCAGCTGACGGCCAGTATCCAGTATGCCGCGCTGGCAACGGTGCTGGTGATGGGAATCTTTGCCTTCGGCAACGTGCCGGGCCTGCAGGTCTATGTCGTACAGAAAGCGGAACAGTATACGCCCGGCGCCGTAGACGTTGCCTCCGGCCTTAACATTGCCGCTTTTAACGTCGGTATCGCTTTAGGCTCTATTATTGGCGGACAAACCGTAGAGCGCTATGGCCTGGCCGAGACGCCGTGGATTGGCGCGGTGATTGTGCTGGCTGCGCTGCTGCTGGTCATACTGAGCGGTCGTCTGGATAAATCTCGCCCGGCAAAGGCGGTTTCCGTCGAAGGATAAAGGTTTCTCGCGAATTGCATTGAAAGTGCATACGAAAATCCCTATAACAGAATAACCGGCCGCAGTCAGGCCGGTTTCATGTTATCGAGGTTTGATGCCTAAATTGCGAAAGAATACTTATGCTATGCGCTATGTCGCCGGACAGCCTGCGGAGAGAATTTTGCCTCCGGGGTCGTTTGCAAGCCTTGGCCATGGTTTTCCGCCAGGCGTCCCTTTAAGCAGCGATGAGAAGATCCGCGTGCTGGTGTGGAATATCTTTAAACAGCAGCGGGCTGAGTGGAAGTCCGTGCTGAATAATTTCGGTAAAGATGCCCATCTGGTGCTGTTACAAGAGGCGCAAACGACGCCCGAGCTGGTCAGATTCGCCACGACCAACTATCTGGCCGCCGATCAGGTTCCCGCACTCGTTCTGCCTCAGCACCCCTCTGGCGTTATGACGCTGGCTTCGACTCATCCGGTCTACTGCTGCCCTCTGCGCGAACGCGAACCCATTTTGCGTCTGGCTAAATCGGCGCTTGTGACCGTCTACCCGCTGCCGGATATGCGTTTGCTGATGGTGGTGAACATCCATGCGGTTAACTTCAGCCTTGGGGTTGATGTCTACAGCAAGCAGCTGTTACCTATCGGCGACCAGATAGCGCACCACAGCGGCCCGATTATTATGGCCGGTGATTTTAATGCCTGGAGCCGACCGCGCATGAATGCGCTCTATCGCTTTGCCCGCGAAATGTCGCTGCGCGAGGTGCGTTTTTCCGACGATCAGCGCCGCCGCACTTTTGGTCGCCCGCTCGATTTTGTGTTCTACCGGGGATTAAGCGTGCACGATGCCTCCGTGCTGGTCACCCGCGCCTCCGATCACAACCCGCTACTAGTCGAATTCAGTCCCGGCAAGCCTGATTAATTAAGGTACGTCAGGCCTGCCATGGGGCGGGCCTGCGCAAGCAAGGTGCTGCCTTTATTATTCAAACAACCGAAGGACAACACAATGACAACACGCTCTCACCATGACAACGTCGAAAAGCAGTTTGGCTCACAGGCCAGCGCTTACCTGACCAGCGCCGTACACGCATCGGGACGCGATCTGCAGCGGCTGGCCGAGCGGCTGGCTGATTTCCCTGCTGCGCAGGTTCTCGATATGGGCTGCGGCGCCGGGCATGCCAGCTTTGCTGCGGCCGGGCAGGTGGCAGAGGTAACGGCATATGATTTATCCAGCCAGATGCTGGACGTTGTGGCGCAGGCCGCTCAGGATAAGGGTTTTTCAAATATAAAGACCCAGCAGGGCTATGCGGAAACGCTGCCCTTTGCGGCGGACAGCTTTGACGTGGTGATTAGCCGCTATTCTGCCCATCACTGGCATGATGTCGGCCAGGCGCTGCGCGAGGTCAAACGCGTTCTCAAGCCGGGTGGGGTGCTGATTATTATGGACGTCATGTCACCGGGACATCCGGTTCGTGACGTGTGGCTGCAAACGGTTGAAGCGCTGCGCGATACCTCTCACGTTCGCAACTATTCCAGCGGAGAGTGGCTGGCGCTGGCGAACGATGCCGGGCTGGTCACGAATAGTTTATCGACCGATCGCCTGCCGCTGGAGTTCAGCTCATGGGTGGCGCGCATGCGTACGCCGGAGGCGCTGGTAGCAGCGATTCGCCTCTATCAGGATAGCGCATCGGCAGAGGTAAAAGCCTACTTTGCCTTACAGGACGACGGCTCCTTTACCAGCGATACCATCATGTTTGAAGCGCATAAAGCGGTATAAAAAGAAAAGGCACCGGGAAACGGTGCCTTTTTTATCAGGTATATCAGGAATCCGGCCGGTCGCTATTTTTCACAAACAGCGTGAGCTGATCGCCCGGCTTCAGGTCATTGGTGCCGCTGTTCCAGCGCATCACATCACGAATATTCACACCATGACGTTTTGCGATGCTCGACAGCGAGTCGCCTTTGCGTACGCGATAGGTGATGCTATCGCTGTTGTTCGCAAGACGCGTCGCGCTGCTGCCGGCGCCAACTACCAGATCCTGGCCCGCTTTCAGCCCGGATCCGCGCAGATTATTCCACTGCTGCAAATCTTTCGTCGATACGCCGAGACGTGAGGCGATCCCGGAAATCGTATCGCCTGAACGAACCTTATAGCTGCGGCTGGTCAACGGCGCGTTGGCCGCGAGCTGCGTTGGCTGTACGGCGGCAATATCGCCAGAGGCCAGAGACTCACGCAGCTGAGCGGCATGTTTCTGTGGCACCATCACGTACTTCGGCCCGTTCGCACCCAGGGTTGATCCCTTTACTCCGGCGTTGAATGTTTTCAGCTTGCCGACGGGCATTCCTGCCATATCGGCCAGTTGGCTAATATCAACCGGACTATCGAGGCGAACTCGCGCCAGCGCACGGCTTTCGTCTGCCGTCGGCAGCTTCACGCCATAGCGCTTGCTGTTTTTGAGAATATCGCTCAAAGCCAGCATCTTAGGTACGTAGATTCTGGTTTCCTGTGGTAATGAAAGCGACCAAAAATCAGTGGGCTTGCCGCGTGATTTATTCGCTTTCATTGCCTTCAGTACCCGGCCTTCACCGCTGTTATAAGCTGCGACGGTCAACAGCCAGTCGCCGTCAAACATCTTATTCAGACGCTGCATCATGTTCAGCGCCGCCGTAGTAGAGGCGACAACGTCACGACGCGCATCGTAGCTGCGGGTCTGCTTCAAACCATAATTGCGCCCGGTGCTCGGAATGATCTGCCAGATGCCTGCGGCATTGGCGCCAGACGTTGCATGCGGGTTAAAAGCGCTCTCCACTATGGGTAGTAATACCAGTTCCATTGGCATGTTACGTTTCTTAACTTGCCCGGCTATCCAGTACATATACGGCTCTGCCCGTAAAGTTACATCGTGGAGATAGCTCTTATTACTTAAGTACTTCTGTTTCTGTTCGCGAATCCGGGTATTTTCCGGAATTCCCATCTTTAGCTCGTCGCCTATGGAAGTCCACAGATCCTGGTCTTGCGCGTAGAAGGTTCCATCATCTAACCAGCGCGCTTGACTTGTGAACTTACCTGCTTCCCCTTGACCAGCTGCAGAAAGGCTCTGTGCGTGCTGTTGAACGTTGCCATCGTGCTTAGACGATTGGCACCCCGCCAGCAGGACAGAGACGAGTAAAATCGCTCGTGCCTTCATGTGTGTGTCAATAGTTGCTTAAAAGACGAGCAAGAATAACGGTGAAGTTCGCGAATGACAAGAGTTAAATATCAGAAGTCATCTTTCTTTGACCTTAACCACGCGAATCGCTGCGCAGAGTGTTGCAAATTTGTTTCTTTGGATATTTCTTTAATTAAATCATTATCATCCGTGCGTAAAAATAAATTTATACGGCGCTCGTTTTTGAGAGTTACCGGTAGTGTCATTTGTTTTTTTGCACGTAACTCATTAACTTTATGGTAATAATCATTTATAGCCATATCCTGTGGCAGGATACTCAGAGCAAACTTCATATTTGCTAAAGTATACTCATGTGCGCAACATACCAGCGTATCGTCTGGGAGCTCCGCTATTTTCTTAAATGATTGATACATCTGCTCCGCCGTCCCTTCGAAGAGCCTGCCGCAGCCGCCGGAAAACATTGTATCGCCACAAAATAGATAAGGTTCACTGTAGAAACAGATGTGTCCTAAAGTGTGACCTGGCGTGGAGAAAATAGAAAATTCGTGGCCTAAAACAACGACCCGATCGCCGTCGGCAACGAGACGCGTCGTTCCCTTATCCTGGGTTTCCGCCGGTCCGTAAACCACGATGTCGGGGAATTTTTCGCACAGTTGTTTCACGCCGCCAACGTGATCGAGGTGGTGGTGGGTGAGAAAAATGGCCTCCGGCTGCCAGCCGTGCTCCGCGATAGCGGCCAGCACGGGCGCCGCTTCGCCTGGATCGACGATCAGACAGCGGCCGTTATCCGCGCTAAGAACCCAGATGTAGTTGTCCTGAAATGCAGGAATGCTGATAAGATTCATTTATTACCCCTAAAAGCGTAGCGGAAGGTTGCGATGAAGCCGGCAAGGATATCTCAGATAGTCACAGCGCCAGAGCATTGGTCCAGTATGCCCTGGGGCGAATACTATCGCGAATCGCTGGAGCGGCAGATGAAACCGTGGCTGGCCAAGCTATATGGCTTTCATTTACTTAAGATTGGCAATCTGAGCGCGGAAATCAATACCGAATCCTGCGCTATCTCGCATCAGGTGAACGTTTCGCTTCAGGGCACGCCGATTCAGGTTCAGGCCGATCCTCTCCATCTGCCTTTTGCCGAAAAGTCGGTTGACGCCTGCCTGCTGGCGCATACCTTGCCCTGGTGTAGCGATCCCCACCGCCTGCTGCGTGAAGCCGACAGGGTGTTGATTGATGACGGCTGGATAATTATGACCGGGTTTAACCCCGTGAGCCTGATGGGCCTGCGCAAGCTGATGCCGGTATTGCGTAAAACGGTGCCGTACAGCAGCCGGATGTTTACGCTAACGCGCCAGCTGGACTGGCTGGCGCTGCTCAATTTTGAGGTGCTGCACTACGGCCGTTATCAGGTGCTGCCCTGGTCCCGACACGGCGGCAAGATGCTCAGTACCCACCTGCCGGCGCTGGGCTGTCTGCAGCTGATTGTTGCCCGCAAGCGCACGATCCCGCTCACGCTCAACCCGCTGAAGTCGGGAAAAGCGAAGCCCCGTCTGCGCCAGGCGGTAGGGGCCACGCGACAGTCGCGAAACGGGCATAATTAACGTTCCGGCTGGTAGCCGACGTCGTCCTGAGTAGGGTTGGAGGCGGCAGCGCGCGCCAGCTCGTCGCAGCGCTCGTTTTCCGGATGGCCGGCGTGGCCTTTGACCCACTCCCACTTAATCAGGTGCTGGCCAAGCGCGATGTCCAGACGCTGCCACAGATCCACATTTTTGACCGGCTTTTTCTCCGCCGTTTTCCAGCCGCGCTTTTTCCAGTTATGGATCCACTGGGTGATCCCCTGGCGCACGTACTGGCTGTCGGTGCTGAGAACGACTTCGCACTGCTCTTTCAGCGCTTCCAGCGCAACGATGGCCGCCATCATCTCCATGCGGTTGTTGGTCGTGAGGTTATAGCCTTCGCTAAAGATTTTTTCCTTCCCGCGATAGCGTAAAATAGCGCCGTAGCCGCCGGGTCCTGGATTTCCCAGGCATGAACCGTCGGTGAAAATTTCTACCTGTTTAAGCATCTCTGGTAGACTTCCTGTAATTGACATCGATATGTAAACGGCAAGTCTGACATAAATGACTGATATGAGCACTGCAATTACGCGACAGATTGTTCTCGATACTGAAACCACTGGTATGAACCAGCTCGGTGCGCATTACGAAGGACATAAAATCATCGAGATTGGTGCGGTGGAGGTGATCAACCGCCGCCTCACCGGGAATAACTTCCACGTTTATCTCAAGCCGGACCGGCTGGTGGACCCTGAAGCTTTTGGCGTTCACGGAATTGCCGATGAGTTTCTGATGGATAAGCCGGCGTTTGCTGAGGTCGCCGATGAGTTTATGGACTACATCCGCGGGGCGGAGCTGGTCATCCATAACGCATCGTTCGATATCGGCTTTATGGACTACGAGTTCGCCAAGCTCAAGCGCGATATTCCCAAAACCAATACCTTCTGCAAGGTCACCGATAGCCTGGCGCTGGCGCGGAAAATGTTCCCCGGCAAGCGTAACAGCCTCGATGCGCTGTGCTCACGTTATGAAATAGATAACAGCAAGCGAACGCTGCACGGGGCGTTACTCGATGCCCAGATTCTGGCCGATGTCTATCTGATGATGACCGGCGGTCAGACGACGCTGGCATTTTCGACGGAAGGCGAAGGGCAGATGCAGGCGGGAGAGATAGGAATACAGCGCGTTGTTCGGGCGGCCAGCAGGCTGCGCGTCGTTTACGCCTCTGATGACGAGCTGTTAAACCATGAATCGCGGCTCGATTTGATCCAAAAGAAAGGCGGAAGCTGCCTGTGGCGGAGCTGATACGCCGCAATGCGCTGTAAAAATAGGCGGGTGGGCGATTTTTAGAGCAAATGGTTCAAAAGTGAAGAAAAAGCGTTGACGGAGTTAGCGGTAATCCGTAATATTCGCCTCGTTCCCAAGGGAACAGTGAAAGTGGAGCGGTAGTTCAGTCGGTTAGAATACCTGCCTGTCACGCAGGGGGTCGCGGGTTCGAGTCCCGTCCGTTCCGCCACTATTCAGGCCCATGTTATTAATTAACGTGGGCCTTTTTCATATCTGCGTTTTGTCATCCGCCACGGCCGTCCGGCTTGCGCGATTATGCTCGATTTTATTTCTGTCGGCGCCCCGGCAATCGCCGAGCAAAATAGCGCGTAATAGCATAGCTGCTGCCATCCTGTTACGCGCCGTCGCTACGCTAACATCCCTGTTAGTCAGAAAATCTCCCGAATTTACTTCATCAATCTTTCGTGACCGAAGGCTGTTTCTCTTTGACTTCGCGATACCAGCGCGGGTGATGTTTCTTCGCCCATGTTTTGGTAACCCAACCTTCCACCATCGCGGTAATGGTGCCTTTCACCCACAGGGCGGCGTAGATATGCACCATGATAACCACAATT
>NZ_JAQGFU010000163.1:0-10018 GCF_030078455.1 Klebsiella sp. Ech2A
CACCGACGGCCCGGCGGGCCGCGCCGGCTTTACCGCCAGCGCGGTGTGCAGCGTAACCGACGAGCCGCCGACGCTGCTGGTCTGCCTGAACCGCTCCGCCTCGGTGTGGCCGACCTTTAGCCAGCATCAGGCGCTGTGCGTCAATACCCTGGCGGCGGGACAGGAACCGCTCTCCAACCTGTTCGGCGGTAAAACGCCGATGGCGGAGCGCTTCGCCGCCGCACAATGGCAGCCCGGCGTCACCGGCTGCCCACGCCTGATCGATGCGCTGGTGAGCTTCGACTGCCGCATCAGCCAGGTCGTCAGCGTCGGCAGCCACGACATTCTGTTCTGCGAGGTCGCCGCCATCGTCAAGCATCCGCAGCCGCGCGGGCTGATGTGGTTCGACCGCGGCTATCACACGCTTATGCGCCCAGCCTGTTAACCTTTAACCCGGGATATCATCATGGCACTTTTCGATTTTCCTCGCTGGCAGTTGACCTCCCCCTCCGCCGCTTCCGGCGTGGTGGCCCCCGATGAACGTCTTTCCGTCGGGCAAACGGTGGTTATGGGCGTGCAGCACGCGGTCGCGATGTTCGGCGCCACCGTGCTAATGCCGATACTGATGGGGCTCGACCCCAACCTGTCGATCCTGATGTCGGGCATTGGCACCCTGCTGTTCTTTCTGGTGACCGGCGGCCGGGTGCCGAGCTATCTGGGCTCCAGCGCGGCCTTTGTCGGGGTGGTCATCGCCGTCACCGGCTTTAACGGCCAGGGGCTGAACCCGCATCTGGACGTCGCCCTCGGCGGGATTATCGTCTGCGGCCTGCTCTATACCCTGATTGGCCTGGTGGTAATGAAAGCCGGCACCCGCTGGATTGAACGCCTGATGCCGCCGGTGGTCACCGGCGCGGTGGTGATGGCGATTGGCCTGAACCTCGCGCCGATTGCGGTGCGCAGCGTTTCAGCGACGCCGTTCGACGGCTGGATGGCGGTGCTGACCGTGCTGTGCATCGGCCTCGTGGCGGTCTTCACCAGCGGCATGCTGCAGCGGCTGCTGATCCTCGTCGGCCTGATCGCCGCCTGCGTGCTCTACGCGCTGCTGGCAAACGGCCTCGGGCTGGGCAAGCCGCTCGACTTTTCCCTGCTGGAACAGGCCGCGTGGTTTGGCCTTCCCCACTTCACCTCCCCGACTTTTAACGGCCAGGCGATGATGCTGATTGCGCCCGTGGCGGTGATTCTGGTCGCTGAAAACCTCGGCCACCTGAAGGCCGTAGCCGGAATGACCGGGCGCAATATGGACCCGTACATGGGCCGGGCGTTCGTCGGCGACGGGCTGGCGACGATGCTTTCCGGCGCCGTCGGCGGCAGCGGCGTCACCACCTATGCGGAGAATATCGGGGTGATGGCGGTCACCAAAGTCTACTCGACGCTGGTATTCGTTGCCGCCGCGCTGATTGCCGTCCTGCTCGGGTTTTCGCCCAAGTTTGGCGCGCTGATCCACACCATTCCCGGGCCGGTCATCGGCGGGGCCTCGATTGTGGTATTTGGGCTGATTGCGGTGGCCGGGGCGCGGATCTGGGTGCAGAACCGGGTCGACCTGAGTCAGAACGGTAACCTGATTATGGTGGCGGTAACCCTGGTGCTCGGCGCCGGTGATTTTGCCCTCTCGCTGGGCGGCTTCACCCTCGGCGGGATCGGCACCGCTACCTTTGGCGCCATTCTCCTGCACGCTCTGCTTAGCCGCCGCGCGCGGGTAGCAGAAGCGCCTAACGCCACGGTATAAACGGCGCTTTCCCGGTCGCGCCAGGCCGACCGGGACTAGGGGTCCGGGCGCTCCGCAAGCTCGGACAGCGCCCCGGCCTCCGCCGGGGCCTCCTGCGTAGCGGAGGCCTTTTTCCGCTTCAGCTTCAGCTCGCTCACCAGAACGCCGGCCAGAATAAAGGCGCAGCCCACCAGCGCCAGCAGCGGTAAGCGCTCGCCGGCAATGCGGCCAAAAATCCCCGCCCACACCGGCTCACCGGTATAAATAAGCGTCGCCCTGGTCGGCGAGACGCTGCGCTGCGCCCAGTTCATGGTGACCTGAATAATGGCGCTGAAAATACCCAGCCCCAGCGCAACGCCCAGCAGCCCCGGCGACATCGCAGGGATCGCTTCCCCTGCCGGCACCATCGCCGCAAACGCCACCAGCGACGCGGTGGCCAGCTGCACCACCGTCACCCGCCGAACGTCCACCTTTCCGGCCCAGGCGCTAATTAAGATAATCTCCGCGGCGATCGCCAGCGCGCTGGCGAGGGTGATCGCTTCGCCGACGCCGAGCGCCAGCAGATTATTTTCCGGCCCGGCCAGCAGGATCAGGCCCGTAAAGGCCAGCACCACGCCCAGGCAGGACATCACTCCCGGCATTCTGCCAAGGCACAGCCACTGCAGCAGCGGCACCAGCGGAACGTACATGGCGGTAATAAAGGCCGACTTGCTGCTGGAGATCGACTGCAGTCCCCAGGTTTGCAGGCTGTACCCCAGCGCTATCGAGACGCCAATCGCCACCCCGGCCTTCAGCTCAAGCCACGTCAGCCCGCGCAGGACGCGAAGCGATAGCAGGGCCACCGCCAGCGCCGCGGTCGCGAAACGCACGCCGACAAAAAAGAACGGCCCGCTGAGCGTCACGGCGTACTGTACGGCGAGGAAGGTACCGCCCCAGAACATGGTGATCACGATGAGGATCGCTTCCTGGGGTTTGATGGAGAATTTGAACGAAGACATAGCGCGGCCGGTAGCAAATGTTAGCCGGATAGTGTGCAATTAGCCCGCCGGGAGCGCAACCGTTGGCAATAAAAAAACCGCCGGCAGCTGCCGGCGGCGAGGGCGATGCGCAGGGTGCCAGGGAGATTAACCCCTCATCATAAAACGCCCGACCTGCGTCATTGGCGATAAATCAGCTATGACGATTGCCGTGGCTGTTTTTGCCCCCTTTTTTGCCCGCATCCGAGGCGCGCTGGGGATCGTTTTTAAAGTTCCCCCCGCTGTGCTGTCCACCTTTACGACCTGCTTCTGATGCTCTTTCACGATCCTCGGCGAAGTTGCCGGAACCGCCACGATGGTTTGCCATCACTGACCTCCACTTGGTTAGACATCATGCTGCATTACGCGCAATACGCAGCCGCAGCGTCTGCGGCCTATGGCATGACCATTAGCGTATCGCGTGCCTTTAAGCGTAGTGAATGAAACTCATTCATCCGGTAAATAGTAACATCCTGCAACAGCTTTCGGCTCTGTCGGGATATTCCCGCACCGACTGTGCGCTAAGCTGCTCTTATGGCAGACGAAAACAGCGCAGCGGAAAATGTATCTTTTTGCGACAGAGGCAATCTTTGCAATTTTGTTATAAATCAAATAAATGATTGTTAGATTTGCACTCTCCGCCAGACGCCTTATCTTTAAAGGTAGCCAGTCGTTTGGCTGGCCTATAACGCAACCGAGGAGTGATGCAAATGGCTAAAATTCTGGTGCTTTATTATTCAATGTATGGACACATCGAAACCATGGCTCATGCCGTCGCCGAAGGGGCGAACAGAGTAGACGGCGTGGAAGTGGTGGTGAAGCGCGTGCCGGAAACTATGCATGCTGAGGCATTCGCCAAAGCAGGCGGGAAAACGCAAAATGCGCCCGTCGCCACGCCGCAGGAGCTGGCTGAGTATGACGCCATCATCTTTGGTACCCCAACCCGTTTCGGCAACATGTCCGGACAGATGCGCACCTTCCTCGATCAGACGGGCGGTCTGTGGGCATCCGGCGCGCTGTACGGCAAGCTGGCCAGCGTATTCAGCTCCACCGGCACCGGCGGTGGACAGGAGCAGACCATTACCTCGACCTGGACCACCCTCGCCCATCACGGGATGGTGATCGTGCCGATTGGCTACGGCGCGCAGGAACTGTTTGACGTCTCGGTGGTGCGCGGCGGTACGCCGTACGGCGCCACCACCATTGCCGGCGGCGACGGTTCTCGCCAGCCGAGCGAGGAAGAGCTGGCGATCGCCCGCTACCAGGGCGAACACGTCGCCGGCCTGGCGGTTAAATTACAGGGTTAACCCTTAGCAGGAGGATTTGCATGCCAACTCAAGAAGCAAAAGCTCACCACGTCGGTGAATGGGCAAGTTTACGCAATACCTCGGTGGAGATCGCCGAAGCGATTTTCGAATTAGCTAAATACGATGAAAAGTTAGCGGAAAAAATCTGGGAAGAAGGCAGCGATGAAGTGCTGCCGCTGGCCTTTGCGAAAACCGATCAGGATTCGCTGTTCTGGGGCGAGCAAACCATCGAGCGTAAAAACGTGTAACCACGACGCGGCAGAATAAAAAAACCCGGAATTTTCCGGGTTTTTTGCTTTATTTTGCGGCCTGGTTCATCACCGTTTTAAAGGTCTCCATCGGGCAGAACCCGTCGGCGTCTACCGGACAGCCGTTCAGCGCCAGGGTCACCCGCTGCGGCGGCGACTGCAGCGTCAGGGCGTCGGCATTGCGCAGCTGCGCGGTGCTTTGATAGACGTACTCAATCTTCATCAGATCGCGGTTGCTGCCGCTGTCGTGCCAGCGCTGGAAGACAATTTTGCCGCCGATCGGCGTGCGCTCGTTCTGATCGTGCAGCTGATAGGGTTTAAAATCCAGCGCCGTCAGCAGCGAGGCGATATTGGAATCATGCCCCACCAGCAGCGTCACCTTCGCCGCCTGCGCCGCGTCGCCCACCAGCGCCTTGTCGATATACTTCACCAGCGGCTTCGCGACGTTGCGCGCCACTTCCGTTGAGGTAAACAGGCTATCCTGATAGCCGTTTTTCAGCTTCGACAGCACCTGCCACTGCTTATCGGTTTTGATTTCGCCCCACGCCACCTGGTCCTGCGGGAAGCCTTCGTAATACTGTAGGGTGAACGCGTCCACCAGCGAATTACCGACCTTCAGCGGCCCGGAAACGCCCGGCTCCTGCTGATATTTGGCGCTGAAGGCGTCCTTCCCGTCGCTCAGCGAGCACTGCTGCTTCTCTTTGCAGGAGGGCGAATTGCGATAGTCGGTCATCTCTTCGAGCAGCTTATAGCTCTCGGTGAGCTGCATTTTTTGCCGCTCTTTCTCCATGGCCTGCACCGCCTTCTCGCTAAACGCCGCGGAGTCATCGGTGATAACCGGGTTAAAGGTCGGGTCCATGGTGCCCATTTGCGGCTGGTGATGGACGGTTACGCCACAGCCGGGAAAGGCGCCGGTGATAAAGAACTGGGCGGTAGCGACGGTGCGCTGCAGGCTATTAGCATAGGCATACACCGCGTTGTCCGGCGGGCACTCGCCGCTGGTCACCAGCTTCTGCTGCGCCAGCCACTCCCGCATATAGTGCCCCATATAGACTTCCAGCACCCCGCCCTTGGTGGTCAGCTGTCCGCCCGGAACGTCCCACTCCGGCCAGGATTTCGGCGTTGACTGCTCCAGCACGCTGCCGTTATTCGCCAGCGGTGCGCGCAGGTTGTGGCGGCTCATGATCAGCACCTGCTGGAGCTGATAGCCCTGCGGGGCCGCCTGCTCCTGCGCCTGGACGCCCGCGGACAGCAAAACGCCAGCTGCAATCGCGCCTGCGAGTAGACTTTTTCTCATCCCTTAACCCTCAGTCAGTGATTAGTATCGTCCTGATTGTGACAAATTTATGACATTTTGCCAGACGACAGCGCGCAAACTGAGGCAGCGGGCATTCTTTTAGCGCTTCAGACGATGGCCGTTGTGGTTCATCCACTCCGCCAGCGGCTGCAGCGCCTCGCGCATCGACAGCCCGAGCTCGGTTATCTGGTACTCAACCCGCGGCGGGATCTCCGGGTAGACGCGGCGCGACACCAGCCCGCGCTGCTCAAACAGCCGCAGCTGGCGGGTCAGCTCTTTTTGCGTAATCGGGGCGATGGCGCGCAGCAGTTCGCCGAAGCGCAGCGGTGCATTCAGCACGATCAGCCGATAGAGCACCGGGATCGCCCACTTCCCGGCGATCAGGTTAACGAAGCTGGTCATCGGGCAGACCGGGGGGACAAAATTATTTTCCGCAGCCTGCGCCGCTGTTTTCGCCATAGCACACCTCTTCCCTCATTAGTATCCAATTGGCACCTGGTACCTTTTGGATACTAATGCTTTTATAGTGGGATTTCCAGTAAGCAAACGGGAGCACTACGATGGGACGTTTAGCAGGAAAACTAGCCTTAATTACCGGAGGAACCAGCGGCATCGGCCTCGCGACGGCGCAGGAGTTTATCGCCGAGGGCGCCCAGGTTGCGGTCACCGGCCGCAGCCCTGAGGCTCTGGAACGGGCGCAGGCGCTATTGGGGGATCGGGGATGGGCTATCGCCGCCGATGCGGGCGACGTCGCAGACCAGCGCCGGCTCGCGCAAACTCTTGCCGGCCGCTGGGAGCGCCTCGATGCGGTGTTCATTAACGCCGGTGACGTCAGCCACGCGAATATTGGCGACTGGCGTGAAGAGAGCTGGGATCGGTTGATGAATACCAATCTCAAAGGGCCGTTCTTTCTGCTACAGGCTCTGCTGCCGCTGCTGGCGAACCCGGCGTCGGTGATCCTCTGCGGCTCGGTGAGCGCCCATATTGGCCTGCCGACCAGCAGCGCCTACGCCGCCAGCAAGGCCGGGCTGCTGTCGCTGGCCCGCACCCTGTCGGCAGAGCTGCTGCCGCGCGGCGTTCGCGTGAACGGCCTGAGCCCGGGTCCGGTGCGCACGCCGGCGTTAGATAAGCTCGGCCTCAGCGCGCAGGCGCTTAGCGCCCTGCAGGAGGAGATCAAAAACCTGGTCCCGCTCGGGCGAATGGGCACCCCGCAGGAGCTGGCGAAGGCCGCGCTCTATCTCGCCTCGGACGAGTCCAGCTACGTGGTGGGAAGCGAGCTGCTGGTGGATGGCGGCACGGGAAATCTCTAATCTCCCCGGCGGCGGTAGAGGCTACTCCGGCAGCGGCACCGCCGCCAGGGTGCAGATAGCCTCGTGCTCTCCGCCGCGGCGATCGACCATCACCACTTTGTCTCCGGCCTTCTTGCCTTCGCAGGGCTTGAGCACCTGATCGACGATCCGTTCCCGGGTTTGCTGACGTTCAGTCTCTGCCTGTGAAGCAAACGAGACCAGGATAAGTGCCACCCCTGACAGGCTGACGACATGTTTATTACGCATTCAATATTATTCTCAGACAATTCGTACTCGCGTGCAGAGTAGCAGCCTGAAGGCCGCGCGTCTGTAAAATCGCTTAACGGAGTGTTACCCCACCCGACAAAACAACAGATTTACTCTGCGGCAGTTGTTAGGTTTTACCTATGGAAGAGTCATATTTCAGACATATCCCGATGCTATCTTAGCCGCGTATTTATAGAGTGCATCGTTTTCAACCAGGACCCAGGATTGTGTATGTCCGGTATTATTCTCCTTCTCGCCGCGGTCATTTTGCTGGGGGTTGCGCTTTACAGTCTGGTGTCATACGTCAAAGAGCGTCGCGCCAGCCAGCTGCCTTTTCACAAGAAGAAAAAATAACCCCCGTTCTGCTATAGAGAGGCTATAGCGACAAAAGAAAAGCAGGCACTATGCCTGCTTTTCTTTATTCAGCGTCCACCTTTGCGCTACGACTCCCAGGCCTGCTCCGCCTTGGCGCCGTCAAACTGCGGCGGCGGCTTGCGAAAGCGCCGGGTCAGCCAGGTCAGGTACAGCAGACCGACCGCAGCCCACACCAGTCCCAGCGTCAGGGACGTCGCCTCCAGGTTCACCCACAGCACGCCGACCGTCACCGCGCCAATCAGCGGCAGCAGCAGATAGTGGAAGCGGTCCTTCCAGGTTTTGTTATAGCCCTTGCGCCGCCAGAAGTGGTTGAACACCGACAGATTGACAAAGGTAAAGGCCACCAGCGCGCCGAAGTTGATCAGCGCCGTGGCGGTGACCAGGTCAAAGAACAGCGCCGACAGGGCGACAATGCCGACCATAATCACGTTCAGCGCCGGCGTCCGCCATTTCGGGTGGATATAGCCGAAAACGCGCTCCGGGAAGACGTTGTCGCGCCCCATCACGTACAGCAGACGCGAGACGCTGGCGTGCGAAGCCAGCCCCGACGCCAGGGTATTGACGAAGGTGGTGCAGAGGAAAATTGACTGGAACAGCTTGCCGCCAACGTACAGCGCAATCTCCGGCAGCGCCGCGTCGGGGTCCTTAAAGCGGCTGATATCGGGGAAAAAGAGCTGCATAAAGAACGAGGCGGCGATGAAGATAATGCCGCCGTACATGGCGGTGAGGAAAATGGCCTTCGGGATCACCCGCGCGGCGTCCGGCGTCTCCTCCGACAGCGTGGTCACCGCATCAAAGCCGAGAAACGAGAAGCAGACGATCGTCGCCCCGGTGATGATCGGGATCAGATGCGCGTTCTGGCTGATAAACGGCTGCAGCGACCAGACGGTCCCCACGCCTTCACCTTTATGCAGCCCCTGCACCACCAGCACGATAAAGACCACCATGATCGAAATCTGCACCAGCACAAACAGGGTGTTGAAGTTGGCGACCAGGCTCACGCTCTTCAGGTTCGCGGCGGTAAGGATCGCCACAAACGACACCACCCACACCCACGGCGGAACCTCGGGGAACAGGGCGGAAAGATAGATTTTCGCCAGCAGGACGTTGATCATCGGCAGGAACAGATAGTCCAGCAGCGACGACCAGCCGACCATAAAGCCGACGTGGGGGCTGATTGATTTTTGCGCGTAGGTATACGCCGACCCCGCTTCCGGGAACTGGCGCACCAGCTTGCCGTAGCTGATGGCGGTAAACAGCACCCCCGCCAGCGCCAGCAGGTAGGAGGCGGGGACGTGGCCGTTGCTGATACCGGAGACGATGCCGAAGGTATCAAACACCGTCATCGGCGTCAGGTAGGCGAGGCCCATCATCACCACCTGCCAGAGCTTGAGCGACTTGCGCAGCCGGGGCTTTTCCGCCTCGGCCGGGAGGTTAAAAGACGTATTAGCAGCCATAGACGCTCTCCCCCTGGCAGGCACGGGTTTGTGGGTACAGCGACCGGGTTACAAACCTGCTTAGCAAGGGGGTTAATTGTAAATAGCTGGGCAAAACGTACCGGCGAACGGCGGCGGGTTCACATTCATAGCGGCCCTCGTGGCCCCCTTCTCCCTGCGGATATTTGAACATCTGCATCATCTCCTACCTCGTCACACACTGTGTCGTTAACTGAAGCCCCGCTGTCGCCTGCGCTCCTTAACGCGACATCCGGGAAACGGCTGGATCCCCAGCAAAAATATTCGGCCAGGCTCCGCTCAGGCCGTATGATGCTACCGATAGTTCTCGCCCGTTGGCCCCCTGCGGGGCGGCGGTCAGGCGTTTTTCAACATCCACTCAATCTCTGTTTCGGTGATCAGGCGCTCAAACTGCAGCAGCTCATCATGCTTACAGGCATGGTAGACGTGGCAGAAGCGCTCGCCGAGTAGCTCTCTCAGAGAGTCGTTTTGCATAAACTCCCACAGCGCGTCGCTTTGGCGAATCGGGAACGGCAGCCCCTCCTGCTCGAGCCCGTTGCCCTCCACCTCTTCCTGCAGCGGCAGCGTATTGTCCAGGCCGTGTAAAATCCCGGCGAAGATGGCCGCCATCACCAGGTACGGGTTGGCATCCGCTCCCGCCACCCGATACTCGACGCGGTGGTTATGGCGATCGCCGCAGGGAATGCGCAGCGCCACGGTGCGGTTGTTGTGCCCCCACGACGCCTGGGTCGGGACGTACATTCCCGGCTGGAAGCGACGGTACGAGTTCACGTTCGGCGCCAGCAGCGCCATCGACGCCGGCATCAGGTCAATCATGCCGGCCAGCGCGCGCTTGAGCAGCGCGGAGTCTTCGCCCTGCGCGTCCGCCAGCACGTTTTCACCCTTATTGTTCTGCATGCTGATATGGATATGCATCCCGCTGCCGGCGTGCTCTTCATAAGGCTTAGCCATAAAAGTGGCGTGCATCTTTTGCTTCCTGTCTCTTTTACAAATCTGACGC
>NZ_JAQGFU010000164.1:0-9987 GCF_030078455.1 Klebsiella sp. Ech2A
AAGTGGTGCTGCGCGGCACCTTCCGCTGCCTGAGCAACCCGGTTCGCGAGCGGGTAAAAGGGCTGATTGAGCACTACGTGGCGACGCAGCCGCAGGTCTCTGACGTGCAGGGGGAGATTTTCTGGTATCCGGGCTACCCGGTCACCAGAAACCATCCGGCGCAGGCGCTGAGCGTCCGCGAGGCGGCGATTGCCGCGCTGGGCGAGTCGGCGGTGAACGCCGAGGTCAGCCCGTCAATGGCCTCAGAAGATTTTGCCTGCATGCTGGAAGCGTGCCCCGGCGCCTATTTCTGGATCGGTACCGATGGCGAAACGCCGTCCAAACCGCTGCATAACGCCGGCTATGATTTTAATGACGATCTGATCGAACCCGGGGTGCTGATGTGGACGGCGCTGGTGGAAAAGCTGCTGCCGCTGGCCGGTGAAGCCTGACGCGTTGAGTGACAATGTCACGTCAGGGGAGGCACGTCTCCCCTGACTTTTTTAGGCGTTAGCCGCGGCTTTAAGACGCGCTTTCATCTCGTTGTAGGCGCTGAGCGCAAACTGCTCCGCCCAGCGCTGGTCGGCAATGGCCTCGACCTTCACCGCGCAGTACTTGGTTTCCGGCGTTTTCGAGATCGGGTCGAGGTTATCCTGGGTTAGCTCATTGCAGGCGCCCACCCACCACTGGTAGGTCATATAGACGGCGCCGCTGTTGATGCGATCGCTGATATCGGCGCGGGTGATAACCTTCCCGCGCCGCGAGCTGACCCACACCAGCTGCCGGTCGGCAATTCCCATCCGCTGCGCATCGGCGCGGCTAATTTGCACCCGGCCCGGCTCGTCGGCCAGCGACTGCAGCGCCGCGCAGTTGCCGGTCATCGAGCGGCACGAATAGTGGCCGACTTCGCGCACCGTGCACAGCACCAGCGGATAGTCGGCATCCGGCGTTTCGGCCGGGGCCCGCCACGGCGCGGCGAACAGCTGGCCTTTACCCGTCGGGGTATCAAACTGGTTATCCTTATAAAGCCACGGCGTGCCCGGATGATCCAGCGTCGGGCAGGGCCACTGCACGTGGTTCATGTCGCCCATTTTTTCATAGGTTACGCCGTAGAACAGCGGGCACAGCTCGCGCATCTCGTCCCAGATTTGCTGGTTATCCGCGTAGCGCATCGGATAGCCCATTTCGCTGGCCAGCAGGCTGATAATCTCCCAGTCGCGCTTGACGTTTCCCGACGCCGGGATCGCCTTCTCAAAGCGCTGGAAGCCGCGATCGGCGCAGGTGAACACGCCGCCGTGTTCGCCCCAGGAGGTCGCCGGCAGCAGCACGTCGGCAATCTCGGCGGTTTTGGTCATAAAGATATCCTGCACCACCACGAAATCCAGCGCCTCGATCCCCTTGCGCACCAGCCCGAGGTCGGCCTCCGTCTGCAGCGGATCTTCCCCCATGATGTAGTAGGCCCTGATCTCCCCGGTAAGCGCCTTGTGGGGCACTTCGGTGATGCGGGTGCCGACCTTATCGTCCATCAGCGCCGGGTCGATGCCCCAGGCCTCGGCAAACTTAGCCCGCACCTGCGGGTCGGTGACCTCCTGATAGCCGGGGAAGAGGTTCGGTAGAACCCCCATGTCGCAGGCGCCCTGGACGTTGTTTTGTCCGCGCACCGGGCCGACGCCGACGTGCTCGCGGCCAAGGTTGCCGGTGAGCAGCGCGAGGCTGGCCAGCCCTTTGACCACGTCCACCGCCTGGCCAAACTGGGTCACGCCCATTCCCCACATAATGGTGGCCGAAGGTGCGGCGGCAAACATTCGCATCGCCTGGCGCACCTCCTGCGCCGGCACCCCGGTCAGCGCTTCAACCGCCTCGGGAGAGTAGTCCCGCACCGCTTCCCGGTAGGCTTCAAGGCCTTCGGTAAAGCGATCGACGTAATCATGGTTGTAGAGGTCTTCCTCGAGCAGCACGTGCGCGAAGGCGTTGACCAGCGCCATATTGCTGCCGTTATTGAGCTGCAGGTGACGATCGGCGATGCGCGCGGTTTCAATGCGCCGCGGGTCGCAGACGATGATCTTCGCCCCGTTCTCGCGGGCTTTGATCACCCTGCGGGCCACGATCGGGTGGGAATCCGCGCAGTTGTAGCCAAAGACCAGCAGGCATTTCGAGTTTTCAATATCGCTTATCGAGTTGCTCATCGCGCCGTTGCCCAGCGCCTGCTGGAGACCGGCTACCGACGGCCCGTGACACACGCGGGCGCAGCAGTCGACGTTGTTGGTGTTGAGCACCGCGCGGGCAAACTTCTGCATCACATAGTTGGTTTCATTCCCCGTACCGCGCGATGAGCCGGTGGTCATGATGGCGCGCGGGCCGTACTGCTGTTTGATGGCCTGCAGCTTCTTCGCGGTATAGCGGATCGCTTCATCCCAGGTCACCGGGGTGAGCTGGCCGCCTTTTTGGTAGCGAATCATCGGCTGCTTCAGGCGCGGGGTGAGCAGCTGGGTATCGTTGAGGAAATCCCATCCGTAGTAGCCTTTGAGGCACAGCTGGCTTTGGTTGGTCACCCCATCGGCGGCTTCGGCGCGGATAATTTTATCGTTTTCGACAACCAGCTTAAGTTTGCAACCCGCCCCACAGTAAGGGCAAACGCTCGTGATTTTTTTCATCAGTAACAGACCTGTTAACAGTGAATGAAGATCGTCGGTCAGGCCGGGCCCGGCCTGCCATCGTCATTGAGTCCTTGCGTCACGATGCTGACGTCAGGTGTGGCTGTTAAGCAGGAAGCGTGCCAAAAAAATAACATATTGATTTTTATGAGAAATTAAATCAGAGGATGCCGGCTCGTCGCGATGTCGTCACTAATGACGATGACGAGCGGCCGGTCCCGACGCCCCGGCGATGGCGGGCTCGCGCCGGCCGGCGGCGCGAAGGAAGGGGCGCAGGGCGGGGATCAGGCCATTTTTTGCCGGAAGTGGGCGAGGGTTTGCGCGGCTAAACCGGCCTCCTGCGCCGCGCTGCAGATGGCCTGCCAGCTGCCCTCGTCAAGCGGAATACCCCGCGCCAGGCGCTCCTCGCGGTTGGCCTGCTCCCATTCGCCGGGCACCAGAATCGGAGCGTCCGCCTCGTGCGGGGACTGCTTACACCAGTCGATAAAGGCTTCGGTCTGGCTCTGCATCTGCGGAGCATCGAAGGTTTCCGGGTCCAGAATGATGGTGGTCATGCAGTTGAAAATGGCGTCGACGCAGGTTTGCAGGCTCTCCTGGTGGGTTGTCTGCCCGCCGGATACCGCGCCGCCGAGGATCTCGCACAGCGTCGCCAGGGCGTAGCCTTTATGCTGGGCAAAGGTCAGCAGCGCGCCCAGCGGCGAGGTCTGCATCACCGCCGGGTCGTTGGTCGGCTCGCCGTGGGCATCGATTAACGAGCCGGCCGGCACCGCTTCCCCCTTGTGCCAGGCAACGCGGGTCTTGCCGAAAGCGATGGCGCTGGTGGCGTAGTCCAGCAGCAGCGGCGGCTGGCCCCTGCGCGGGAACACCACGCACAGCGGGTTGGTGCCGAAGCGGCTGTCCTTCCCGCGAAACGGCGCCACCATCGGGTCGCCAACGACGCTGACGAAGTGGATAGAGATCATGCCCGCCGCCGCGCACTGCTCGGCCCAGTAGCCGATGCGGCCGATATGGTGGGCGTTGCGCAGGGCGACGGCGGCCATGCCGTGCCGCTGTGCCTTTTCGATACCGATCTGCATCGCCTCGTGGGCGACAACCTGCCCGAACCCGGCGTTGCCGTCGAGGGTCACTACCGCTCCGGCGTCCTTCATAATGCTGGCATGCCGGTTGAGCTGTAGATGCCCCGCGGCCTGGGAGCGCACGTAGCTCGGGATCATCCCGACGCCGTGGGAATCGTGGCCGGCGAGGTTGGCGGCAATCAGATGGTCGGCGACGAGGGTCGCTTCGCTGGCGGTGCTGCCGAGGTGGCTGAAAAGGGTAACGACAAACTGATGCAGATCCGTAGCCTGAAAGCGATGTCCGGTAGGCACTGAGTCTCTCCTGTGGTAGGCGGTTAGCGTAGTTATTTTGTGATGTTTGCCGATCCATGCTGCTCTCCATGCCGATGAAGATCAAGCACTTGTGGAGAGTGCCGGCGTGAGTGGCAGAGAACAGAGTTGAGGCTGGCAGGACTGGTCGCCGGAGTGGGAATCATTATGATAAAAATCTTATTCTAAATGATATGGAGAAAACCATAATGAACATCAGCTCAATCATTTTAGCCCTCGTCGCCGTTGCCCTGCTGGGTATTTCCGTCTATAGCCTGCTTAGCTATATTAAAGAGCGCCGGGCAATGCGTTTTAAATCGTTTCGCCAGCGCTGAACCGCAAAGCCCGCGGCTTATTAACCGGCTTTATGATAATTTTCGCGCCAGGCCTTCGGCGATGCGTGATATTTTTCGCGGAAGCTTTTGCTAAATAACGGATGGCTGATAAACCCGCAGAGCCACGAAATCTGCTCGACCCGCAGCTGAGGTGCGCTCTCCAGCAGCTCGCGCGCGGCCTCTAAACGCCGCTCTTTAAGCACCGTCATAACCGAGGTTCCCTGTTCGTTGAAGGCGCGATCGAGGCTGGATCGCGAGCAGTGGAGCGCTTTTGACAGCAGGTCCGGGGTGAGATCGTGCTGCTGATAGTGCAGGGCGATAAACGATTTCGCGCTATTCACCAGATGCCCCAGCTTGCCGGAAGAGATTAATCCCTGCTGTTTCGCGATATCGCTCAGGACCAGCAGCGCCATATTATGCAGACCGTCGACAACGGTTGCCGTTTCCTTTAGCGACAGGCTCGCCGAATGGCTATCGAGCAGCATCATGTGCGATTTCAGAAACATCGCCAGAGGATGATTCTCCAGAGAAACAATCGGGCTATTGAGCCTGCCGTTAAAAACCTCTTTGATTTTCTCGCTGCGCGGAATGATATAGAGCTGCTTCACGTCGTCGCACTGATACTGATAATAGTCATTGCGCTGATGAACAATCAGCATTCCCGGATTGACCTGCGCGGAGACGGATTTCTTTCTGCCGTTAATAACCTGATGTCCCTGCACCAGCAGCGAAATATAGATCGACTGCTCCTCGACGCGATGCGGATCGAAGGTGGTCTGATTTTTCGAACCCATCGCACTACAATAGTCGCCGGAAATAGCGGATATAGTCTTATGCGTGGCAACAATCTCTGCCGGGCGGCGGTTGTTCGCTACTTCTATCCCATAGCAGCCGAGGTTTTGCGATATTTGCTGGTAACGCTCTTCCGGCGCGATATCCGCCGCGCTCAAAACGTGAGGAACGTACAGCGCAGTAGGTCTGGGCATGTTTTTCGCCTTTCTCAAGGTGCTGTTGGCAGGTGAATTTTTATCCTTCGATTATAAGATTAATCCTAAGAAAAACCAGCGCCCGGCGGTTTTTTTTACGCATTTTAACCGCCCGCGCGCACGGGCATCCTGCCGGCCGAATGACGGACCGCCTCTTTTTATCAGAAAATAGGTTACCGGCGCGCTGAATATTATTTTCCATTTATTAATGAATGCTTTTCGGGCGTATAAAATATATTTACGCCGCCTGCCATAGATTAATTGCGCGGTGAATAAACGCCTTATTTGACCCGCAATGGCCTGGCAACATCGGGCTGGACAGCGGGACGAAAATAATTGCAAGCTATATCGCAGGTAGTGGTCAATACACATCGGCTCACGGGGATAATAAGCTCATGGCGAAACGTAAAATTATTGTTTTATCTTTGATGTTTTTTTGTGTTTTATTTTTTGCCGCCGCCGGCGGTTATTTTTTACTGCAGAAAGACAACTTTGCCGAACCCGATGGCGATGAAACCGCCGCCGCCGTTCTCAAAGTGGCCGGGCTCGATGAGAGCGGCCAGCGCGATCCGCAGGCGCTAAGGGCGCAGTTTCAGCGCCGGGTTAGCGTCCGTCAGCTTAATCTCGATAGCGGCGAGCTGCTGGCGCCGGGCAAGGGCCGCGCGGCGCAAAAACGCTGCGCCAGCCTGCCGGCGGCCGGCGATCCGGCGCAAATCAGGCAGCGCTGCGCCCTGGTTGATATCTACCTCGTTCACGCTAGCAGCGGAACTATTCAACAAATTATTCTGCCGGTTTCCGGCAAGGGCGCGAAATCGATGATGTATGCGCTGGTGGCCATCGACACCGACGGCCGCACGGTGAAAGATCTCCTGTACTACCGGCAGAACGAGACGCCGCTGCTCGGCGCGAGAGTGGAAGACCCGCAGTGGCTGAGGCAGTGGGCGGGCAAAAAAGTACGCGACGAGCGCGGCCAGCCGGCGCTGAAGGTGACGCAGAATAGCGATGGCCGGAACGATGATTACACGGTCGACGGCATCAGCGGGGCGACCTTAACCTCCAACGGCGTTGAGAAGAGTATTAATTACTGGATGGGGCCGCAGGGCTACGGCAGATTTCTCCAGCGTATTCAGCAGGATCCGGCGCAACTATCCGCCGACGCCGTGCGCAATTAGCCGCACGGCCTTTGCAATATCTGACACAAATTTTCACGGTTTGACATTTTAATGATCTGCGTCATGTACATCGACGGCAAAAATGCCAATGATAATTATTATCATTAAATTTGATGGAAGGCGCAATGATTGCCCCTCGTTCTCTCCTGCTGGCTCTGCTTCTTAGCCTCCTGTTCAGCGCCCCGGCGCTGGCGGAGGCCCACTATGCTCCCTACATCGCGGATATTGAGCAGCGGCTGGATAAAACGGCGCAGCTCTACCAGCAGCAGAAAAACGACGAGGCGCGCCGGGAGGTGCAGAGCGCCTACTTTGAAGTGTTTGAAAACCTCGAAGGGCCGATTCGCATTAATATTTCGGCGCGTAAAAGCTACGAGATGGAGAGCACCTTCGGCGACATTCGGCGGATGATTGCCGAGGGTAAGCCGCTGGACGCGGTTCAGGCGCGCGTCGACGGCCTGAAGCGGGCGCTGCGCGAAGTCGAGCCGGTGCTCGACGGCGGGCATCGGCTGGTGGCGGAGGAGCAGCATACCGCTCTATCGCGGGACGATATCGCGGCGCAGTGGCAGGAGAGCTTTCGCACCATCGACGACCGGCTGGCGCAGGCGGTGAGCGAGTATCAGGCCGGCCGCTACTCCCTCGCCAGCCAGCAGGTCCAGCAGGCGCACTACCAGGGTTTCAAAAACTCGGAAATGGAAATCGCGGTGCGGCAGAATCGCTCGGCGAAGGACGCGGCGGCGATTAACCAGCAGTTTACCGCCCTGATCGCGCTGACGGCGCAGCCCGGACGGCTGAACGACGTCTCGTATCAGGTCACCGCGCTGCTGCAGGATCTGGAAGACCTTTTGCCCGGCCTGCCGGGCACCCGCGACGACGGGCCGCAGGCTAACCCGGCGGCGGCGGAGGCCTCCGCGCCGAACGCCGACTGGGCCAGCGTGGCGGCGGGAATTAACCAAAGTATGGATGCCGCCCTGGCGCGCTATCAGCGCGGCGAAGCGGAGGGCGCGATTCAGGATATCCAGGATAGCTATTTCGACCGCTTCGAAGCCAGCGGCATGGAGAACAAAATCGGCTCCCGCGACGCGGCGTTCAAAACCACCCTTGAAGCCTATTTCACCCGCATGGTCAGCCTGATGAAGGCCGGCCAGCCGCAGGAGAAGCTGACGGCACAGGCCGCCGCCCTGGCGCAGGATCTGCAAAAGGCGGTCTCCCTGCTCGGGGAGGGGGAAGAGACCCGCTGGAGCCTGCTGCTCTACAGCCTGATGATCATCGTGCGCGAAGGGCTGGAGGCGCTGCTGATCGTGGCGGCTATCGTCGCCTATCTGATTAAAAACGACCAGCGCGACAAGCTGCCGCTGATTCGCCAGTCGGTGGTGGTGGCCCTCGTCGCCAGCGTGGCGACGGCGTTTATCTTCCAGCTGCTGTTTACCAACTCCGGCGCCAGCCGGGAGCTGCTGGAGGGCATTACCATGCTGATCGCGGTGGTGATGCTGTTCTTCATGAGCTACTGGCTGCTCTCCAAAGTTGAAGCCCGCCGCTGGCAAGCCTGGCTAGAGGGCAAACTCTCCCACTCGCTGTCGCGCGGCTCGCTGGTCGGGCTGTGGCTGACCAGCTTCCTCGCGGTCTATCGCGAAGGTGCGGAAACGGTGCTGTTTTACGCCGCGCTGTTCGGCGACGCCCAGGGCGTTGGCGGACACCTCGCCATCGGCGGCGGGTTTATCATCGGCTGCGCGGTGCTGCTGGTGGCCTGGCTGGTGATGCGCTACTCGGTGGTGCGGCTGCCGCTTAAACCCTTCTTCCTGTTCACCGGCGGCTTTATGTACCTGATGGCGTTCGTTTTTGCCGGCAAAGGGGTGCTGGAACTGGTGGAGGGCAAGCTCTTCCAGCCGACGCTGGTCGGCGGCATGCCGGAAATCGGCTGGCTGGGCGTCTATCCCTATGTCGAAACCCTGATCCCGCAGGCGATATTGCTGATTGCGGCGCTGGCCGCGCTGTGGATCATGCGCCGCCGCGCTCCGGCGCCGGCGGAAGATATAAAAAATAACTTCTGACTTTTTTAATTTTAAGACGAGAGGATGTGCCAGATGAACGTTAAGCAGACCCTGATTATCAGCGCCACCGTTGCCAGCATCTTTGCCGCCCCGGCGGCGCTGGCCTTTAAGGAGTATCCGGCGGGCGAGCCGGTGACCATGAATGAGATGGAGATTGCGGCGGTTTATCTCCAGCCGATCGATATGGAGCCGCGCGGCATGGGGCTGCCGGCGGCGAAGTCGGATATTCATCTGGAAGCCGACATCCATGCGGTGGAAGGGGGCAAAAACGGCTTTGGCGCGGGGGAATGGATCCCTTACCTGACCATCGCCTACACCCTGGTCAACAGCGACACCGGCGAGAAGCAGGAGGGCACCTTTATGCCGATGGTGGCTAGCGACGGCCCGCACTACGGCGCCAATATCAAAATGATGGGCGTTGGCAACTATAAGGTGACCTACCACATTGACCCGCCGTCAAAAGCCGGGATGCACCGCCATACCGATAGCGAAACCGGCGTCGGCCGCTGGTGGAAGCCGTTTGACGTCAGCTACGAGTTTAAGTACGTCGGCCTGAACTAAGCCTGGCGTAGCCGATTTTTCGCGGCCACGGACGCCGCCGCTGTTACGCAGGACGACCCGCCGGCCATCCTGCGGTCTGTTATTTATCCGCCGTACCGAGTTGAAGTCATGAGCTATTTTTTTGTCTCGACGCTACAGGTCTTTTTCTGCATTGCGCTTCTGTCCGCCGTGCTCTGGGGACGCGGCGACGCTCCCGCGCTGCGCCCGCTTGCCTGGACGCTGCTTGCGGCGCTGGCCGTCGGCCTGCTGGCGGGGTTCTACGTTCGCGGTAGCCAGTCGCTGCAGCTGATCCTCGTCGGCGCTGAAATTCTGCTTTCACTGCTGTTTTTGCTCAGCTTCTGGTGGGCATCGCAGCGGGTTCGCTACCTGTGGCAGGGGATCCTCGTTGCCGGCGCCGCCCGCCGCTGGGGGCTGGATCCGAACCTGAGCGGCCTGACCTCAACTCACGTCCTTAATACCGATCTGCTGCTGAACCTGACGGCGATCCTCCTCGCGCTGGCCACGCTGTGCCTCGCCGCCGCGCTCTGCGCGATGCTCCTGCGGCGGATGCGCTGGCTCTACTGGCCGCTGACCCTGCTGCTAATGGTGCTGCTGTGGCTGCCGCTGGGCGGAACCCTGCTGCTGCTGTTGATGAAGCTGCAGGTGGTACCGCTGCTGAAGCCGCTGCTGAGCTTTGTCGCTAAAGTGACCAACAATGCCGCGCTCTACAGCTGGGCCGCCGGCGCCATACTGCTGCTGATGAGCCTGTTCTGGCTCCCGACGCTGCGCGGCTACGCCCGGGCGGTAAAGGCCGCCGAACGGCCGATTGACCGCCGGCTGGCGCTGGCCGAACGCCGGGGAGCCGGCCGCCTGTGGCTGACCACCGTTGGCTGCGCGCTGGTGATTATC
>NZ_JAQGFU010000165.1:0-9982 GCF_030078455.1 Klebsiella sp. Ech2A
GACCATCGGTGGTGCGGCGTGACGCAGCTCGCCTGGGATGAGAAAAGCGGGCAAAAAATCGCCCAGATGCTTGAGCTCAATCTGCCGGCGGAAATTGCCGCCGCCGTTAGCGCCGAAGCGGTGGCGCAGTCGACCGGCGTCGAGACCGGCTGCGGCGGGATCGCCTATCCCGCAGGAGGCTGGCTCTGCCCGCAGCAGCTGACGGCCGAACTTCTCGCGCTGGCGGCGACCCGAGGTCTGCAGGCGCGCTATGGCTTTAAGGTGGAGACGCTCACCGCCGGGAGCGACGGCTGGCAGCTGAACCAGAGCCAGCAGCATGCCGTGGTGGTACTGGCGAACGGCCATCAGCTGACGACCTTCAGCCAAACCGCGCAGCTGCCGGCCTATCCGGTGGGCGGCCAGGTTAGCCATATCCCGACGACGCCGGGGCTTTCTAAGCTGCGCCAGGTGCTGTGCTATGACGGCTACCTGACGCCGCAAAACCCGCGTAACCAGCAGCACTGTATCGGAGCCAGCTATCATCGCGGGCAGACGGAAACGGCGTTCAGCGCCGAGGACCAGCGGCAGAACCGTCAGCGCCTGGTAGACTGCTTCCCCAATGCGCAGTGGGCCCAGGAGGTCGATACCAGCGCCAACGAGGCCCGCTGCGGCGTGCGCTGCGCCACCCGCGACCATTTACCGATGGTCGGCAACGTGCCGGACTATGAGGCTACGCTTGCCCAATACGCTCAGCTTGCCGGGCAGAAGGAGGATGCGCCCTCTGCGCCGGTGCATAGCAATCTCTATCTTCTTGGGGCATTGGGATCGCGCGGGCTGTGCTCCGCGCCGTTAACGACGGAAATTCTGGCGGCACAGATGAGCGGCGAACCGCTGCCGATGGATCGCGAAACGCTGGCGGCGCTCAATCCTAATCGGCTATGGGTAAGGAAACTGCTGAAGGGAAAAGCGGTGAAATAATCCGTTGAGGTAGCCCGGATGGCACTCTCCGGGCTATTCCCCGACCTCGCAACGCGCGGCCAGGGCTATCGAGCAGGCTATTTAGCGTTTTGCCTGCTGATACAATTTATTCCACATATCCTGAACGAGGATCTGGTCCGGCGGCGAAAGCTCTCCCGCGCCGATCGCTTTTTCCAGGCTACGAGTCACCCGGTCACTGATCGCCTGCGGCGAGTGATCGTCTCCGCCTTCCAGCTCGGCTACCGCCAGCGTCAGGTGGCCACGCAGATAGCCGCCGGCAAACAGTTCATCATCGCTGGCGTGGTCTACCATTTCGTCGATTAGCGCCAGAATGCGTGATTCAAACTCCGCGAGCATTGTCTTTCCTCTTCTAGTGTAAAGCGTGGCCTTAGTGCAGGTCTTCCGGCCACGGAAATTGTTCTGCCGTCAGTGGCGGCGTTTGATAATATTTTTGTAATGCCTGAATAAATCGTGCCGGACGCTCCGGGATCCCCTGCTGCAGATAGCTCATGACCTGGGCATGGACCCGCCGCTGAAAGGCGATGCGATCGGGCTCGACGTCCCCTTCCAGGTTGTCGCAGCTGACGTTGAACGGGAAACCCGCCGCCACGCAAAACAGCCACTCAAATGCCTGGGGTTTCACCTCGACGTCTTCAAACTGGCTCTGCGTCATCGCATCCCGGCCGTCCGGGCAGTACCAGTAGCCGAAATCAACCTGCTCACGACGCGCTTTCCCGGCAATACACCAGTGCGAAATTTCGTGCAGGCCGCTGGCATAAAAGCCGTGGGCAAAGACGATACGGTTAAAAGGTACGTCGTTATCAGCCGGAAGATAGATCGGTTCGTCATCGCCTTTAATCAGACGGGTATTAAAATCGCCGGCGAAGCAGCCGTCAAAAATAGCGATCAGCTGCTCATAATGGTGTTGCTGTTGCATTAATTCATTCCCAACCACTGCAGGATTTCCGCCCCGTGGCTGTCATAAAGAAGTTTCGCACTCATCACTGCGGACACGACCACGATCATCGGTCGAATCAGCGATTGCCCTTTGCTCAATACCAGCCGTGAGCCGGCGCGGGCGCCGATAAACTGCCCCGCCATCATCACGAATCCGGTCGCCCAAATCACTTTGCCGCCAATAATAAACAGCAGCAGCCCGCCAAGGTTGGAGGTCGCGTTGAGCACCTTCGCATGAGCGGTTGATTTTGCAAGGTTGAACCCCGCCAGGGTGACAAAGGCCAGGGCGTAGAACGAGCCGGCGCCCGGGCCGAAGAAGCCGTCATAGAAACCCACGCAGCCGCCGGCGATAAGCGCGAACGGCAGGCCGTACAAGCGACGCTGGCGATCGGCCTCGCCTAATTTTGGCATCAGCAGAAAATAGAGGCCAATGCCGATAATCAGGATCGGCAAAATTTGCCTGAGGATATCGGACTGCACGTGCTGTACCAGCAGCGCACCGCCGGTGGAGCCGATAAAGGTCATCAGAATATTAAGCTTCTGATCGGCGAGGTTCCCCACCTTGCGGCGGATAAAGTAGAGCGACGCCGAGAGCGAGCCGCCGCAGGCCTGCAGCTTGTTGGTCGCCAGCGCCTGCGCCGGAGGAAGCCCCGCAGCCATCAGCGCCGGGACGGTCAACAGCCCGCCGCCGCCGGCCAGAGAATCGATAAATCCGGCGAGAATAGCGACGAAGAAAAGCACTACCAGCACCGTGGGCGAAACCATAAACAGGTCGATAAAACTATCCATTAAAGAACGTGCTCATCCAGTAGCGCCTGGCAGGAAGGCGGCAGCGGAGGCGGCGTCTTCTTCACAGGAGGGGTTGATCCGGGTTTCGGGGGTTCGAACCAGCTTTGCAGCTCAGCACCGCAGCCATCGCCGGCAGGCGGCGGCGCCTGCTCTTCGCACTCCAGGCTTCCGGCAGGGCAGCGCAGGCGAACGTGCATATGCGCACGGTGCTGGAACCACGGGCGAACCTTATGCAGCCAGTCGCGATCGCTTCCGGCATCGAGGCAGAGCTGCTGTTTGATGGCCGGGTTAACGAAGATGCGCGTGACCTCGCTATCTTCCGCCGCCAGCTTGATCAGCTGGCTAATTTGCGGGCTCCAGCGCGCCGGGACAACGCGCTTGCCGTCGCCGGAGACCAGGTCCAGCGCCTGCGGCTTCAGCAGCTGCGCCGCGCTCCAGCGCGTCTGCGGCAGCTGGAGGAAAATATCCACGTCCAGGCCGCTCTGATGGCTGGCGTGGCCGCCGTTAAAACGCCCGCCGGCGGGCATGCCCATATCGCCAATCAGCATCGTCCCCATTCCCCGGCTATGCACCTGATTGCTCAGGCGCTGGATAAACCGGACAAGATCGGGGTGGCCGAAATAGCGGCGCTGGTCGGTACGCATCACCTGGTAGTTTACCGAGTTCAGCGGCAGCGCCTGGGCTCCCACAATACAGCCGTTAGCAAAAGCGCCGATAGACTGCGCGCTGCCGGCTATCGGCTGGGTGATTTTTTGCCACGGCGTTGCCGCAGAGCAGGCAGAGCTGGCCACGAGCGCCAGCAGAGCGATAACGGTTTTTTTCATCGATTACCAGCGTGGAATTGATGTCGTCACGTCGCCGTTTTGCGCGCGTTGACGCATAAAGTGATCCATTAACACGATCGCCAGCATCGCTTCCGCGATCGGCACCGCGCGGATCCCCACGCACGGATCGTGCCGCCCTTTGGTGATCATCTCGACTTCTTCGCCAAAGCGGTTAATGGTATGCCCCGGAACGGTGATACTGGAGGTCGGCTTCAGCGCAATATGCGCAACAATCTGCTGACCGCTGCTGATCCCGCCGAGCACGCCGCCCGCATGGTTGCTCTGGAAACCGGCTTTGGTTATCTCATCGCGGTTTTCGCTGCCGCGCAGCTTAACCACCTCAAAGCCGTCGCCAATCTCAACGCCTTTCACCGCATTGATGCTCATCAGCGCGTGGGCAATGTCGGCATCCAGGCGGTCGAATACCGGCTCACCGAGTCCCGGAGGCACGCCATCGGCTACGACGGTGATTTTTGCGCCAATCGAGTCGCCCTCTTTTTTCAGGCCGCGCATCAGCTCATCAAGCGCGTCGATTTTATCCGGATCGGGACAGAAGAACGGGTTCTGTTCAACCTGCTCCCAGTCTTTAATGGCCAGCGGGATATCGCCCATCTGGGTCAGGCAGCCGCGGATGACGATGCCAAACTTCTCCGCGAGGAACTTCTTGGCGATCGCCCCTGCCGCAACGCGCATCGCGGTCTCGCGCGCCGACGAGCGTCCGCCGCCGCGATAATCGCGCAGGCCGTACTTCTGCTCGTAGGTGTAATCCGCGTGGCCGGGACGAAAAACGTCTTTAATCGCACCGTAATCTTGCGAACGCTGGTCGGTATTCTCAATCAGCAGGCCAATACTGGTGCCGGTGGTGACGCCTTCGAATACGCCGGAGAGGATCTTAACCTGGTCCGGTTCGCGACGCTGGGTGGTATAGCGCGAGGTACCGGGGCGACGGCGATCCAGGTCGTGCTGCAGATCGGCTTCGGTCAGCGGGATGCCCGGCGGTACGCCGTCGACGATGCAGCCCAGCGCCAGGCCGTGCGACTCGCCGAAGGTGGTTACGCGAAAGAGTTGTCCAATTGTATTTCCTGCCATCACGGCTCCGTCATGTTTGCGTGTTGTTTTTACTTTTAGTCTTTATAAATACCGAAATGCACCCGGGCGGCGATCAGCTGCGGTTTGGTCAGCATAAACACGCCGTCTCCGCCGTTATCGAACTCAAGCCAGGTGAACGGGACATCCGGATACTGTTCAATCAGATGTACCATGCTGTTACCAACTTCACAAATCAGAATGCCGTCATCGTTGAGGTAATCCGGGGCGCAGGCGAGGATCCGGCGGGTCAACTTGAGACCGTCGCTGCCTGAAGCCAGCCCGAGCACCGGCTCATGGCGATATTCGCCCGGCAGATCGGACATATCTTCTTCATCGACGTACGGCGGGTTGGTGACGATCAGGTCATACTGCACCTTCGGCAGATCGCGGAACAGATCGGAGCGAATCGGCGTAACCTGATGGATCAGCCCGTGCTCTTCCACGTTTTGTTCGGCGACGGCCAGCGCGTCAGGGGAGATATCCACCGCGTCGACTTCCGCTTCCGGGAAGGCATAGGCGCAGGCGATGGCGATACAGCCGCTGCCGGTGCACATATCGAGGATGTGCTGCGGCTGATGGTCGATCAGTCCGGCAAACTGGTTTTCGATAAGCTCACCAATCGGCGAGCGCGGCACCAGAACGCGTTCATCGACGTAAAACTCGTGGCCGCAGAACCAGGCTTTGTTGGTCAGATAGGCGACAGGAATGCGCTCGTTGACGCGGCGAATCACGCGCTCAACGATGCGGTGCTTTTCACTGGAGGTCAGGCGCGCAATGCGCATGTCTTCCGGAATGTCCAGCGGCAGGTACAGCGAAGGCAGCACCAGCTGCACCGCTTCGTCCCACGGGTTGTCGGTGCCGTGACCGTACCAGATATTCGCCGCGCTGAAGCGGCTTACCGCCCAGCGCAGCATGTCCTGAATGGTCTGCAGCTCATTGACTGCTTCATCAACAAAAATTTTATCCACGCCATCCTCCAGGACACGCTCTACTGTAAATTCGGCGGCTAGTTTGCCACGAAGACGGCGATAAATCAGCATTCTTACGTCAGGCAGAGGGGGAAAAGTACGTTTTGCTTGCCCGGATCTACTCCGGGTCGGGTAAACTAGCGCAAAGAAAAGATGAGAGTGGGCAATGAAAAAGAAAACATCGCTTAGCGTGGAGGATCAGACGCTGTTCCGTCAGCTCATGACCGGCACGCGTAAGATTAAGCAGGACACTATCGTTCACCGCCCGCTGCGCAAGAAAATAACCGAAGTGCCGCCGAAGCGCCTGCTTCAGGAGCAGGCCGACAACAGCCACTACTTTTCGGATGAGTTTCAGCCGCTGCTGAATACCGAGGGGTCGGTAAAATACGTCCGTTCGGACGTGAGCCACTTTGAGTTGAAAAAGCTGCGCCGCGGAGACTATTCGCCCGAGCTGTTTCTTGACCTGCACGGTTTAACCCAGCAGCAGGCAAAGCAGGAGCTGGGCGCGCTGATTGCCGCATGCCGCCGGGAACACGTATTCTGTGCCTGCGTAATGCACGGCCACGGAAAGCATATTCTCAAGCAGCAAACGCCATTATGGCTGGCGCAGCATCCGCATATTATGGCCTTCCATCAGGCGCCAAAAGAGTACGGCGGAGACGCCGCACTGCTGGTGCTGATTGAGATTGAAGAGTGGCAACCGCCGGAGCTTCCGTAATACGTCGGCTCCGGGGGGAGATTAGATAGCTTTAGCCATCTTCAGGTTGCAGGGGCTCATCTGCCAGTTGAATTCGCCCTTGCCGTTGGCATCGAGCGTCACGCAGGCAATGGCCGAGGTCGTGAACATCGGGGGAGTCTCTCCCGGGCAGAGCTCTGAGACGAGGTACCCCACCAGCGGCAGGTGAGAAACGACCAGCGCCGTTTTCACACCCTCATTCGCCAGCGCCTGAAGATAGGCGTTGACCAGGCCAACGTCTCCACACGGCGTCAGCTCCGGCATGACGTCGACGTTCTTCGGCAGGTTCATGCACTCTCTTACGATATCCAGCGTCTGTTCTGCACGCAGATAAGGACTCACAAGAACCCGCTCAATATCCACTTTCTGGCCTTTCAGCCAGGTTGCCATCTGACGAGACTCATCACAACCGCATGCGGTTAATGGACGAACCGAGTCACTGGCTGCATCGAGGGCAGCGTCGCCGTGACGCATGATAAAAACTTGCATATTGCACCGCTTTTGTTAACCAGAAGCACCGTAGTCTTGCCCGCGAAGGTAATACGCAGTCGACTCAGTGGCCGGGCATTGTGCCTGATCCATCCAACGAATGAAACGCTGTTTTTTACCTCAGTGGCGTAAGTATAGTCAATGATTGTTGACAAAACAGCCAATCGACAGCGTCATTCATCGTCGGATTTATCTTCTTTGACCAGAACTTAGGTCGTCCGTTCGCCAGCGGGCCAAAACGTCGCCCCCTGCTCGGCCATGCGCAATAAATTTTCACATGGCGTAAAACGCGGGCCGTACTGAGCGGCCAGACGCTGCAAAATTGCAACCACTTCACCCGCCCCGAATGTATCCATATAGCGGAACGGGCCGCCAAGAAACGGCGGGAAGCCAATACCAAACACGGCGCCGATATCGCCATCGCGGGCGCTGCGAATAACCTGCTCATCGAAGCAGCGCGCCGCTTCATTGAGCATCATCATCACGCAGCGTTCCGCCACCTGCTGCGCCGACAATCGCGCCTGCGGGGCAGAAATCCCCAGTAGCGAATAAATTGCCGCATCGGGTCGTTTTTTGCTTGTACGCCCTTTTTTCTCATAAAGATAGAAACCGCGGCTATTTTTTCTGCCTTTGCGATCGTCATTCAAGATCGCATTAATGATATTTGCAGGCGGGCTAAAACGTTCTCCCCACGCCGATTCCAGAACGGGAATAATTTTGGTGCCGGTGTCGATACCCACTTCATCAAGCAGCTGGATAGGCCCTACGGGAAAACCGAATTTAACCAGGGCGTTATCGATATGCTCAACGGGTTCGCCTTCCATCAGTAAACGCATCGCCTCGTTAATGTAGGGGGCGAGAATGCGGTTAACGTAGAAGCCGGCTTTATCCGCCACCACGATCGGCGTTTTGCCCTGCATTTTTGCCAGCCGGACCACCGTGGCGACGGCCTGCGGGTCCGTATGCTGGTGCGGGATAACCTCCACCAGCGGCATTTTTTCAACCGGGCTGAAATAGTGCAGGCCGATCACCCGCTGAGGCCTGCTGGCCTGCGCCGCGATCGCGGCGATCGGCAGCGACGACGTATTGGAGGCAAAGATCGTCTCCGGGCCGCAATGCTGCTCTATTTCGGCGACCATTCGCTGTTTGAGCGCTAAGTCCTCGAATACGGCCTCGATCACCACGTCGCGGTGGGCAAACCCTTGATAATCCGTGGTCCCGGAGATAAGCGCCAGCTGGCGATCGCGCTCGCTGGCGCGCAGGTAGCGCCGGCGTACCTGCTTGTCCAGCAGCGCCCAGCTGTACTTCAACGCATGGTTAATTCCACTGGCCTGAATATCCTTGATTCGCACCGGCAATCCGCCCTTGCTGGCGGTAACCCAGGCGATCCCCCCGCCCATCAGGCCGCCGCCGAGAACGGCGATGCTGTTTAAAGGTCCGGCTTGCGCATCGGCGCCGCGATCTTTCTTCAGCTCGGTGCTGGCGAAGAAAATGGAGCGGAGCGCCTGGGATTGCGGCGTCATCGCCAGCTCGCCGAAGGCTCGCGCCTCCTCGGCGTAGCCGCTGCTGCAGCCATGAGCCAGCCCGTTCTCAATGACCTGCAGAATTTTTTTCGCAGCGGGATAGTTGCCCTGGGTCTTCTGCTGCGTCTTTTTCGCCACCAGGCGAAACAGCAGATTACGCCCTAGCGGACCGGCAAGAACGCGCTCGCGCATTGGCATGTTGCGGCTTGCCGGACGCCCTTTCAGCGCCAGCTCCACCGCCGTTTGCAGTAAAATAGCCTGCGGCACTACATCGTCCACCAGCCCGGCCTTAAGCGCCTGTCTGGCGCGCAGCTGTTTGCCGGTGAGGATCATCTCCAGCGCGCTGCTAACGCCAATCAACCGCGGCAGCCGCTGCGTGCCGCCGGAACCCGGCAGCAAACCCAGCTGCACCTCAGGAAGACCAAGGCGAGTTTTATCATCATCGCTGCAGACTCGCCCGTGGCAGGCCAGCGCCAGCTCAAGGCCCCCGCCAAGGCAGGCGCCGTGGATAGCGGCGATTGCCGGAATAGTCAGCCCGTGGAGCTCGGCCATGATCTGCTGCCCCTGACGAGCCAGCGCCTCCGCCTCTTCCGCGCTGGTACAGCGAGCAATCATATTGATATCCGCCCCGGCGATGAAGTTGTCCGATTTAGCAGAAATAATCACCACGCCGCGCAGGGATTTGTTATCGCGGATCTGGCGGATGATAGCCCGAACCTGGCTGCCAAATTCGGCCTTCAGGGTATTCATTTTTTCGCCGGGCGTATCGATGGTAATAACCGCCACGTTGTCCGGACGAATATCGAGAGTAAACGCCGATGCAGAAGTCATTACTCCACCTCCAGAATCATGGCGGCGCCTAAACCACCCGCCGCACAGGCGGTGACCAGACCAAACCCGCCCCCTCTGCGCCGCAGCTCGTGAAGCGTTTGCGTGATCATCCTCGCGCCGGTCGCGGCAAAAGGATGGCCGTAGGCAATGGAACCGCCGAGGACGTTAAACTTGCTGTCATCCACTTCGCCAGTGGCCTGCGAGCGGCCAAGCACTTCGCGGGCAAAACGATCGCTTGCCAGACACTTCAGGTTGGCCAGCGTTTGCGCGGCAAACGCCTCATGCATATCGATAAGGGTTAAATCGGCGAGGGTTAGCCCCGCCCTTTCCAGCGCCAGAGGCGTTGACCACGCCGGCCCCAGCAGCATGTCCTGCTGAACGCCGATGGCGGTGAAGGCGTAGCTGCGCAGATAGCCCAGCGGGGTTAATCCCAGCTCTTTCGCCCGGGATTCCGTCATCATTATCACCGCCGCGGCGCCGTCGGTTAACGGCGTACTGTTGGCCGCGGTGACCGTGCCGTGCTTGCGATCGAAGGCCGGACGTAACTTTTGGTAATCAGCAAGGGTAGAATTCTTACGAATATTGTTATCGCTTTCTACAGGCTCGCGGAACGGCGGCGCGTAGGCGGTCATCACTTCTGCTGAAAGCTTTCCCTCCTCCCAGGCTTTGGCCGCCAGCTGGTGTGAGCGAAGCGCCAGCGTATCCTGCTGTTCACGGCTGATGCCCCAGCTTTTTGCCATCTGCTCGGCGGTATCGCCCATCCGCAGCCCGGTCGAGTATTCGGCGACGGCGGGCGGTATCGGTAAAAGATCGCGCAGG
>NZ_JAQGFU010000166.1:0-9944 GCF_030078455.1 Klebsiella sp. Ech2A
ACGTCCGCTTTGCCCCAGGTGAAATAGTACCGCTGGCCCTGATAAATAACCGCCACCGCCATGCCAGGGATCGCCTGCTCTTTGAGCAGGGGCTCGATGGTTTGGCTGACCACCCGAGAAATCTGCTGCTCGCTGAGCGTCTTCGGTGCAGCAAGGCTTGCCGCGGGGAGCGAAAGCGCGGCCAGTGCCAGAACGCCGTTCAACATTTTTTGCATGGGTAAAACCTTCCATAGAGTGAGAGATATCAGGGCCCTGAAAACGCGCTAAGTCTGTGGGCTTTGACTCGCTCTGACAAACGATTAAACTTAGCATCTGCCTGCAGTTTTTCTAACATATACGGCCATGACCAGAAGCTATCTCCCACTGAATGCCCTCCGCGCTTTCGAAGCCGCCGCCCGGCACCTAAGCTTTACTCGCGCGGCCGTTGAGCTCAACGTCACGCATTCTGCTATTAGTCAGCAGGTAAGATCGCTGGAGGAACACCTTAATTGTCAGCTATTTGTGCGGGTATCGCGCGGGCTGATGCTGACGACAGAAGGCGAAAACCTCCTGCCGGTGCTGAACGGTTCTTTCGACATCATCGCCGATACGCTCGATCGTTTTAGCGCCCGGCAACGGCGAGAAAAACTAAAAATAGGCGTCGTCGGGACGTTTGCGGTGGGGTTCCTGCTGCCCCGGCTGGAGGATTTTCGCCGCTGCTGCCCGCATATCGACCTGCATCTGTCGACGCATAACAACCGGGTCGATCCCGCCGCCGAAGGGCTGGACTACACCCTTCGTTTCGGCAACGGCGCCTGGCACGATACCGAGGCCATATTCCTTTGCGATGCGCCGCTCACCGCGCTCTGCACGCCGGTGATTGCCCAGACGCTCTACAAACCGGCGGATGTGCTTAAGTACACCTTGCTGCGCTCCTACCGCCGCGACGAATGGGCAACATGGATGACGAAGGCCGGTGAAGCCCCGCCGGCGCCGACGCATCCGGTGATGGTTTTTGACACGTCGCTGGCGATGCTGGAGGTGGCGCAGTGCGGGGCCGGAATTGCGATTGCGCCAGCCAGCATGTTTCGCCATTTGCTCAGCGCCGGGCGCATCGTGCAGCCGTTCCCGACGGAGATTCATTGCGGCGGATACTGGCTCACGCGGCTGCAGTCGCGCCCCGAAACTGTCGCCATGCGCGACTTTGCTGCCTGGATAGCGAAGCAGTGGTAAACCACTGCCCTATAATTGCGAAAAGTATCCCCGGTTCGAGAGAGTGACGCCCATCAGGAAAGCGCCCGTTCGCCCTGCTCCGGCTCTCCGGGAACAATAAGCTGCAGCTGGGGATAACGCTCAACCCACCTTTTGGCGGCAACCCGATGTTTAAACACGGACAGCCTTTGCTGCTCAAACTGCGGCGTCGGCCTTAGGCGGAGCTCGAATAAATCGGCAAGGCCGTAGGGAGCAATAACCTCAATCAAGCCCGCGTCGCCTATTCTGACGGCGACAGCCGTGGCCGTTTCAGGCCAGTAGCGGATCGCATCCTCCGTAGAGCGGTACGGCGCATTGCCGCTATGGTGATGCATTCTGGCCTGGTTCTTCACCGACCAGTCGAACGCGGGGCTCACTTGATGAAGCGCGGCTTCCAGAAGGCGATCGTCATCGGCAGCGCAGCGCGCAGCGTCAAACCACACCACGTCAACGTCTCCGCCGACGGGCCGCTGGCCGTATCCATGCAGGCGATCCCAGACCGCATCCCGCACGAATCCGGCGCCGATCCAGCCGTCGTTGAGCCTTAAGATTTGCACGGCATAAAGCGCCTTCATCCTCACGGCATCGTCTAACAACAATCTCTGCAGCGCCTGCTGATATGCCATCGTCTTCCTCATCTGTGCCCCTGCCGGCTATTGCCGCTTTAGCCCCGCCGCTCGCTCCGGGTCCCCTGATACTCTACATTATTAACGGTCGCGGCGCGCCTTAGCGAGGCGACGCTGCTCATAATGGCGGTGATGCCATCGCCCTGCATCATATCTTCAGTGTATCAATGACGATTCTCAGGGCCGGCGACACGTTGCGATGGGGATAATAGAGGAATGAGCCCTCCATGCGCAGGCTGTAGGGTTGCAACACTCGGATAAGCACGCCGCGCGCTAAATCATCGGCCACCAGCTCTTCGGGAACATAGGCCAGCCCCAGGCCTCGCCGGGCGGCCTCTGCCTCCATATAGCTGTCGGAGAAGACCCACTGCCCCTGCGGCAGGTGGGTGATTTTTTTATCGTCCAGATTGAGCTCCCACTGGTACAGGCTTCCGTCGCCAAACTGATAGGCAATACAGGGGTGCGCCGCCAGCTCTGCCGGAGTTTGCGGAAAGCCGTAGCGACGAAAATGCTCGGGAGTGGCAACAACGACCATCTCCATATCCGGCGTAATGCGTACCGCGATCATGCCGCTGCCCACCTCCGGCCCCAAACGGACGCCCGCATCGAATCTCTCGGCAATAATATCGACGAACCGGCTTTCACTCATCAGCTCCAGCCGGATATCGGGATAGCGTTGCTTAAATACCGCGAGCTTTGGCAGGAGGCATTTATCAATGGCGTGCTGGCTGGCATTGATGCGTACCGTGCCGGACGGGGTCTGACGATAGTGCGCCAGCGTGGCAAGCCCCGAATCTAAGGCATCAAATCCGGACTCGGCCGTCTGGTAGAGCTGCTCGCCCGCCTGCGTCAGGGATAGCCTGCGCGTGGTGCGCACCAGAAGCTGGACGCCCAGCCTTTCTTCGAGCTCGCGAACGGAACGGCTAATTCCCGACTGCGCCAGCCCAAGCCGCTGGGCCGCTGCGGTGAAACTCCCCTCCCGCACTACCTGCATAAACAGGTAGAGCTCATTATAGTTTTCCCGTTTTGCCATCAGTGCCTCCTGCGGTACCGGGTTACGTCTCGCCCGCTTCTCCGCCCTTTCTATAACAATATGATATTAATCCTAGCACTTTACCCCCTCTAATCAGCACTATTTTTGCTAACTATAATGAGCCCCATGAAACAAAGCACCGCAGCGTTGTCCGGATGAAACCTGTACCTGTATCCTTTTTTCCAGGGGAATTTTTGATGAATGCTTTCGCCAAAAAACTGACGTCCGCTATACCTGCGATGCTGCTGTGTGCATCATTAAGTGGAGTCACGACAATGAGTTATGCTGATACCAGCAATCCAAATGCGCCCATTTCGATGGTCGAGAAATGGGATAAGACCTTCGCCGAAAGCAGTAAAGTGGATCACCGTAAGGTGTCATTCCAGAACCGGTATGGCATCACCCTGGTGGGCGATCTTTATATCCCCAAACAACGGGGAGATCGCCGGCTGGCGGCAATCGCGGTCAGCGGGCCCTTTGGCGCGGTGAAGGAACAATCCAGCGGCCTGTATGCGCAGACTATGGCTGAGCAAGGTTTTGTGACGCTGGCGTTCGATCCCTCCTACACCGGCGAGAGCGGCGGTCACCCCCGCAACGTCGCCTCCCCGGATATCAACACCGAGGACTTTAGCGCGGCGGTTGATTTCCTCGGCTTACAAAAAGAGGTCGATCGCAACCGTATTGGCATCCTCGGCATCTGCGGCTGGGGCGGGATGGCGCTGAATGCGGCGGCAATGGATACCCGCGTTAAGGCGGTCGCCACCAGCGTGATGTACGACATGAGCCGGGCGATGGGCCACGGCGTTGGCGAAGGTAAAGACCGTTATTCCACGGCCGATCGCCACGCCGTCCTGCAGTACCTGAACGAGCAGCGCTGGAAGGATGCGCAGAGCGGAACCTTCGCCCATGCCGGTCACGACATCTACGTCGACCAGAACGGCAAAGCCAGCGCTGCGGAGCGTATTCTGCCGGAGACCCTCCCCGCCGATCCTCACCCGGTGCTAAAAGAGTTCTTTGACTACTACCGGATGCCGCGCGGTTTCCATGAGCGTTCGGTTAATTCCACCGGCGCATGGACGGCGACAATGCCTTTATCGTTTATGAATATGCCGCTGCTGAGCTACGCCAGCGAAATCACCATCCCAACGCTTATCGTGACCGGGGAAAAGGCCCACTCGCGCTACTTTGCGGAAGATGCTTTTAAAGCCGTTGGCAGCAAGCAGAAAGAGCTGGTTATTGTTCCGGGCGCGAACCACGTGGACCTCTACGACAACGTCGCCGGTAAAATACCTTTTGCGCGCTTCGAGCAGTTCTTTAAAGACGGCTTAAAATAGAAACCTCGAAAGCTAACCTTTAACAAGCCGCCGGACGCTGGCCGGCGGTTTTTATTCCGACGCCTCCAGCCTGATGTTATCGAGCCCCGCTGACAACATCGCACTTGATCCTTATCCATAATGTCGATCGCTATTGCATAAATAGCGTCCGTTCCGGCGCGATCACCGCCAGCCCGGGGCGATATTCAGAGATGTAGCCCATGTCCACACTGAATCCTGTAACACCCCGCGCTAAAGAGCACGCCCGCTGGGGCGGCATTTTTGCCATGACCCTGTGCGTTTTCGTGCTGATTGCCTCGGAATTTATGCCGGTCAGCCTGCTGACGCCGGTTGCCAAAGATTTAGCCGTGACCGAGGGGCTGGCAGGCCAGGGAATTGCCATCTCCGGGGCGCTGGCGGTCCTGACCAGCCTGACCCTTTCCACTATTGCCGGCAACGTGAATCGCAAATACCTCCTGCTGGGGATGACGGCTCTGATGGCGCTGTCGGGGATCGTTATCGCCCTCGCCTCCAGCTTTCCGATCTACATGGCGGGAAGAGCCCTGATTGGTATTGCCATCGGCGGATTCTGGTCGATGTCCGCGGCCACGGCCATTCGCCTTGTGCCGCAGCACCAGGTCTCCCGCGCGCTGGCTATTTTTAACGGCGGTAACGCGCTGGCGACGGTGGTGGCCGCACCGCTGGGTAGCTATCTCGGGACCACTGTCGGATGGCGCGGAGCCTTCATGTGCCTGGTGCCCGTGGCGATAATCGCCTTCATCTGGCAGTGCTTCAGCCTGCCCAATATGGCGGGCAGCACAAGCCGTGCGCCGCGCGCAAACGTGTTTCGGCTGTTCGGCCGCCCGGTGGTCGCCATGGGCATGTCTGCCTGCGGCCTGTTCTTTATGGGGCAGTTTGCGTTATTTACCTACGTGCGCCCGTTTCTGGAGACGGTAACGCGGGTAAATAGCTCCGGCCTGTCGCTTATCCTGCTCACGATTGGGGTGGCGGGTTTTGTTGGCACGCTGTTCGTCTCCGCGTTCCTCAGCGCGAGGTTTTACCTGACGCTGATGGCCCTTCCTCTGCTGATGGCCGCCATCGCCGGGACGCTAATAGTGGCCGGGCACAGCCTGTGGATTGTTGCCCTGCTGCTGGGCCTTTGGGGGATGTTTGCCACCGCTGCGCCCACCGGATGGTGGACATGGATAGCCCGCACCCTGCCCGAAGATGCCGAGGTCGGAGGTGGGCTGATGGTCGCGACGATCCAGCTCTCTATCGCCCTGGGTTCGACGGCAGGCGGCGTTGTGTTTGACCATTTCGGCTGGCAGTACGCTTTTGCGATGAGTCTCGCGCTGCTGCTCGGCGCCGTCGTGCTGACGTTTTTCACCGCCCGTCGACAAGCCGACGCGCGTTAATCACCGTCTGACGAATGCTGAGACGAGGATCCCACCAGCGATGGCAATGAGAGGCCTTTTAAGCACCAGCATCAGGATGGCGGTAGTCAGCAACGCCATCTGGGCGCCTCTGTCGCCGGTCGCTGCCGTGGGGGCGATAATGGCGACAAGCACGGAACCGGACATGGCCTGAATAAAGTTTTTTATCTTGCCGTTGAGCGGCACAAAAGACATCACGTATACGCCACCCCAGCGGGTGGCGAGCGTCACCAGCGCCATCACGATGATGACCATTACCGCCCCGGCATCCGACATCTCAACGTTCATTTTTTTTGCCTCCCGGCACGATGCCCACGATCCCTCCGGCGATGGCGCCGGCAATGACGTGGCTGTTTTGCGGCAGCCATTTATAGGCCAGCAGCGAGGCGCCCGCCGCCACGCTCCAGATAATCAACGTCCGCGGGCTCCTTTCCCCCTCAAACACCATGGAGAGGAGAAAGCATCCCATCACCATATCGAGGCCGTAGCGTTGGGGATCGTGGATTGCGCTGCCGAAGTAGAGCCCCACCACCGTGCCGACAACCCAAAAAAGCCACAGCGCCAGACCGCCGCCAAAGAGCAGGCCCAGCCCCGGCCTGCCGCGGCTAAATGCCTGTATCGCCATCGCCCAGTTCGCATCGGATGCGACCGCCATGATCCCATAGCGCTTAGCCGGGGATAAATAGCGTAGCCACGGATACAGCGTGGCCCCCATTAGCAGATGCCTGGCATTGATCGCGAAAACGGTCGCCACAAGCGTGACTAGCGGCACCGGCTCTCCCCACAGGCCAAGCGCGGCGAACTGGGCGTAGCCGGCGAAAACCAGCAGGCTCATCATGGTCGCCGTAAGATGGCTTAGGCCCTCCTGCGAGGCCGCGAGGCCAAAGGCGGCGCCGAAAACGGCGACAAATAATGAAATCGGCATCAGCTCGCGAAAGCCGGAGCCAATAAGTGAACCGTTCAGCAAAGCTAAATCGGCGCTGTTTTTCGTCATCGCGGGCATCGTCTTCTTCCAGTGGCGCAAACCTCAACTGAGAGCCACTATGCCCGCGTTGCGCGATCGATAAAAACGCATAATAATGGATGATATTATTTGCTTATCGAATACATGGAGCCAGCATGCATTTTCAGGATCTCCAGATGGACTGGCTAAAATGCTTTGTCGCTGTGGTCGATGCGGGGTCGCTTTCTGCGGCGGCACCTGAGGTTCACCGCTCCCAGTCGGCGGTCAGCATGCAGCTTAAAAAGCTTGAATCGGCTCTCGGTTGCCAGCTTATCCTGCGCGGCCCCCGGCAAAACCAGCTCACGCCCGAAGGACAGAAGCTGCTGGGCTATGCCAGGCGGATGCTTGATTTGCACGCTGAGACCCAGGCCGCCTTTCACGGCGAGGAGCTCACGGGGCGCATTCGGCTGGGCGTGCCGGACGACTATGCGGCCAAATACCTGACGCCGGCCCTCAAGAGGTTTGCCCCTAACTTTGGCTCGATAGAGATCGAGCTCAGCTGCGAACAATCGACTTCGCTGATCCCGCGCGTTGAGAGCGGCGATTTAGACCTTGCGCTGGTCTCGCGGGAAAATGCCAGCCAGGGGACGCTGCTATTCTATGAACCGATGGTGTGGGTCGGTTCTCCACAGTTTGAGGTTTGGCGGCGCGACCCGCTGCCCGTGGCGGTATACGAAAGTACGAGCATGGCAAAACGCAGCGCTATCAACGCACTAGCCCTACAGGGACGCCGGTATAAGGTGGTTTATAACAGCTCCAGCCTCTCAGGCCAGATTGCGGCAGTGGAGAGCGGGCTGGCGGTCGCGGTGCTGACCCAGTGTAGCGCCCCGCCGCAGCTGCAAATTTTGGGCAGGGAGCAGCAGCTCGGGCCGCTGGAGCCGATGGCGGTGGCCTTATACCGGAGCCGGGCGTCAAAAGACTCTCTGGCGGTCGGGAGCCTGTATGAGTCGCTGCTGAGGACGCTGAGAACGTCGGCTGCGGACCCTTTCGCTTATCGCGACCCCGAGCAGCGCTGACGGCCCGTTTGATGCCCCGGACGATCGCCGCTAACGGCGCTGGCCCGGGATTGATCGTCGGGATGACGCGAGGTCGGTTCGATCTCCGCGCGTCGTCGGATGGGAGATAACGATAAACTCCACCGCAGCGTCGCTCTCGTTTCTGGCCTGATGCTCTAACCCGGGGGGAATTTCCAGCCCCTGCTGAGCGCCGATTTCGTGCCTCTTCCCCGCCAGCTCCATGGTAAGAACCCCCTGCAGCACGAAGAAAAACTGTCTGGACAGGCAATGATAATGGCGCTTTTCGCGGGTGCCCGGCGGCATTTTTTCGTGAATGACGAGCATGTCCTGGCGGTTGAGCAGATACCAACCGTCGCAATTATCGCCCCAGACATAATGCTCAGCGTTCTCTTTTGAAATCATCGCCCTGCTCCTTTTTTAGGCTATCCGCTTCTCAGGGAAGCGATTGCAAGCTTAGCGAGCAAGCGCGGCAACCGCCAGCGTAACGCATTGCTCAACGGACAGTTTTCCGCTGCCCGGGCAAGCATTTACTCCGCCAGGTAGCCGCCATCGATGGGATAGACGCCGCCGCTGCAGAACCCGGCCTTTTCTGACAGCAGGAACAGGATAAAATCCGCCACCTCCTGCATTTTAGCCATTCTCTTTAGCGGATGGCTATTCGCAAAGGCGCTCTGAACGTCTGCGGGCAGCTGATTTATACGCGGCGTGCTGACGTATCCCGGAGCCACGGCGTTGACCCGCAGGCCCTGCTGCGCAAACTCCAGCGCGGCGGTTTGGGTGAGGCCAATAACGCCGTGTTTGGCCGTCGTGTAGGGCGCCAGCCCGGGAATACCGACCAGGCCATTGACAGCGGATAAATTAACGATCGCCCCGCCGCCGGATTTTAGCAGCGGCGGAATTTCATATTTCATACAGTAAAAAACGCTGCTCAAAGAGGTGGCGATCACCCTCTCCCAGTTATCTATCGTCTGCTGCGCAATATTTTTATGACTTTCGCCGGTGATACCCGCGTTATTAACCGCATAATCCAGTCTGCCAAAGCGGGACACCACCTCATCGATCATCCGCCGCACCTGCTCCGGCTGCGAAACATCGCACGCGATACCCGCCGCGGTGCGTCCATCCGCTGACAGCGATTTAGCCTTGCGCTCCGCCTGTTCGCGGGATCGGCCGACCACGACCACCCGCGCACCCGCGCGGTGTAATTGCTCCGCGACCACCTCACCGATGCCGGCGGTGCTGCCGGTCACTATTGCGACTTTGTGTTGAAAGCTCATGTTCGCTCCTGTAAAGAATAATGTTTTTTGCTCTACAGGAGTCTATGAAAAGGCAGTGACAGCTTTTGTCAGTACTCATCGCCCAGGCGAAGCCCCTCCTGCGCCCTCCATTTTCGCAATAAGCGGATCCTGCTTTCGTTATATTTATCGGCAAGCGGGGCGATGTGTATTATCCGGTCGGTTCTGAAATGGCGAAAATCTTTTCGCAGCTCGCACCATCCGGCCAGCAGCCAGCACTCCTCCATATAAACCAGCGCCACCGGCCATATCACTCGGGAAGAGAGGCGCTCGTTTTTAGCGCAATAGGCTATCTGAACTTTATGTCGGTGATTAATCGCGTGGCGCAGCTCAGGAAAAAAAGCCTCATCTCTTTCACCCGGCCCGGTCAGCAATGACTGATATTCGATGTGCTCCTTTAATTTATCAGGCGTCACCGAATGTATTTTAGCCAGCGTGCTTTTAGCGATCTTTTTAAAATCTGCATCGGTATTATGACAAACCCAGCTTAGCCCGAGCGTCAGGGCGTTAATTTCCTGGGCCGTAAACACCAGCGGCGGCAGATGGTAGTCCGACTTAATAATATATCCCATGCCGGAACTGCCCTCGATGCAGACCCCCTGCTGCTGGAGCGTCTGAATATCCCGGTAAACGGTGCGCACGCTTATCGCCAAACGTTCTGCAAGGGTCGATGCGGTAACCGGATAGCGGTGCTCCCGCAGGATCTGGAGCATTTCAAGGAGCCTTTGCGTGCGTGTCATCGCATTTTCCTGTTATTCGCCGTGCCTCATTCCGCGCTTTGCCCGGCAGCTGGCGTTAATACCGAGGCGGTGCGCAGTGAATCAAACGCCGATCGGCAACGGCCTGATAATAGATAGCTGAAGAATACTCCATTCTTCAATGCAGCGGCAGCTATCGCAGGCCTGATTGCAGACCGCCGTTGAAACCCGCGGCCGGGCTTTTTACCGGCGGGCGGTGGGGGGCGCCTACGTCCAAATTTGTACCCGCCCGTGGAG
>NZ_JAQGFU010000167.1:0-9868 GCF_030078455.1 Klebsiella sp. Ech2A
CCGACAGGGTAACCGCCAGCGGCGATATCGGCGTGGCGGCAGGCCGCGACGTGAACCTGACCACCGCGACGGAAAGCGACTATCACTTCAGGGAAGAGACGAAGACCAAAAAAGGGTTCCTCAGCAAGAAAACGACCCACACCATCGAGGAAGACAGCGCGACCCGTGAAGCAGGCACCCTGCTTTCCGGAGATAACGTGACCGTGCAGGCGGGTAACAACCTGCTGGTGCAGGGCTCGGCGGTGGTGGGCAATAACACCGTGGCGCTGGGCGCAGGTAACAACGTCGATATCGTGGCGGCCACCAACACAGATTCCTCCTGGCGCTTTAAGGAGACCAAAAAGAGCGGCCTGATGGGCACCGGTGGTATCGGCATCACCGTCGGCAGCAGCAAATCCACCCATGACCTGCGTGAAGCGGGCACCACGCAAAGCCAGAGCTTCAGCACCGTCGGCTCTACGGGCGGTAACGTGGTTATCGCTGCCGGAAATCAGGCGCACATTGGCGGCGCAGACCTGATTGCCGGGAAGGACATGAGCCTCAGCGGCAGCAGCGTCATTATCGATCCGGGCCATGACAAGCGCACCCGCGATGAAACCTTCGAGCAGAAGAAAAGCGGGCTGACGCTGGCGCTTTCGGGCACCGTCGGCAGCGCGATTAACAATGCCGTCACGTCGGCACAGGATACCAAAGAGGAGAGCGACGGACGCCTCAAAGCCCTTCAGGCTACCAAAACGGTACTCTCCGGCGTTCAGGCTGGTCAGGCGGCGGACATGGCTAACCTGACGGCCGACCCGAACGCGATGGGCGTCAGCCTCTCGCTGACCACGCAGAAATCTAAATCGCAGCAGCATGCCGAAAGCGATGCGGTGGCGGGCAGCACCCTGAACGCGGGCAACAATCTTTCCATTACCGCCAACGGCAAAAAGGGTGAAGGCGATATCGTGATTGCCGGAAGCCAGCTGAAAGCGGGCGGCGACACGCTGCTGGACGCGAAGAACGACGTCATTCTCAGCGGCGCCGCCAACACCCAGCAGACCAGCGGCAAGAACAGCAGCAGCGGCGGTGGTATCGGCGTGAGTATTGGTGCAGGTAAAGGTGCCGGTATCAGCGTGTTTGCCAACGTCAACGCGGCAAAAGGCAAGGACAAAGGCAACGGTACCGACTGGACTGAAACCACCATCGACAGCGGCAAGACCATCACCATTAAGAGCGGAAACGACACCGTGCTCAATGGGGCGCAGGTCAACGGCAATAAAATTGTCGCCGATGTGGGCCACGACCTGCTGATGAGCAGCCAGCAGGACAGCAACAAATACGACAGCAAGCAGACCAGCGTGGCGGCGGGCGGCAGCTTCACCTTCGGCAGCATGACGGGCTCCGGCTACATCTCTGCCTCCCAGGACAAAATGAAGAGCCGCTTTGACTCCGTTGCCGAACAAACCGGAATGTTCGCCGGTGATGGTGGTTTCGATATCACGGTTGGCAACCACACCCAGCTTGATGGCGCAGTCATTGCTTCCACGGCCACGGCAGATAAAAACAGCCTGGATACCGGAACGCTGGGCTTCACGGACATCCATAACGAAGCGGATTTCAAAACCCAGCACACCGGCATCAGCATCAGCGGCGCGGGCAGCTTCGGTGACCAGTTCAAAGGCAACATGCCGGGCGGGATGATTGCGGTGGCGGGCAACAGTGGTCATGCGGAAGGCACCACGCAGGCGGCAATCGCGAACGGCATCATCACCATCCGCGACAAGGACAACCAGAAGCAGGACGTGGCGAACCTGAGCCGCGACACTGAACACGCCAACGACAGCATCAGCCCGATCTTCGATAAGGAGAAAGAGCAGAAGCGCCTGAAGGAAATCGGGATGATCAGCGATATCGGCGGCCAGGTGGCGGATATTGCCCGGACGCAGGGGGAGCTGAATGCCCTGAAGGCTGCGCAGGATAAATACGGATCTCTTCCGGCGAATGCGACGGAAAAAGAGCGCCAGGAATATCTTGCGAATCTGCGTGATACGCCGGAATACAAAAAGGAGCAGGAAAAATATGGCACCGGCAGCGATATTCAGCGTGGTATCCAGGCAGCAACGGCAGCGCTTCAGGGCCTGGCGGGTGGTAATTTAGCGGGTGCGCTGGCCGGGGCTTCGGCACCGGAGCTGGCGCATCTGCTGAAGGGGCCAACGGAAGGTAACGCAGCCGTTAACGCTATCGCCCATGCCATTCTCGGTGGGGCGGTTGCGGCCATTCAGGGGAACAGCGCGGCGGCAGGCGCTGCTGGAGCTGCATCGGGTGAACTGATTGCCAAAGCCATTGCGGGAATTTATTACCCTGATGTGAAAGACCTGTCGACACTGACAGAAGACCAGAAGCAAACCATCAGCTCTCTGGCGAGTATCTCGGCAGGTATTGCAGGAGGCCTTGCGGGTGGGAATACTGCAGGTGCTGCGGCCGGGGCCTCGGCAGGGAAGAATGCGGTTGAAAATAACTTCCTTAGCGTGTCAGAGAAGACAGAGCTTGAGCTGGCGAAGCTGAAACTCACCAGTAAAGATCCAGCCGAACGTGAAAAAGCACAGCAGACTATCAATGATCTACGTGAAAAAAATATTGCCAGTGATAAGAAGGTTATTGATGCCTGTGGTAACGGTGCGGCAGGGAGTGCGGCTTGTGCGAGTGCGCGGCTGGAGGTCATAGCGGCCAAAGGTGAATATGAAACCGGGCCTTATAACTCGAAGGTTAGCCAGCAATACGCAGATGCTTACGGGCAGATAGTGAACCTGCTGAATATCACAAACGTTGATGCACAAAATCAGCAGCAGGTGAAGGATGCACTGACGCAGTATGCAATGGATATACTGGGGGTGGATCGTCAGACGGCTCAGGGCTATGCAGAAACGAAGCAGGGCATGGATATTATTGTTGCTTCGGTAACTCCGGTGTTGGGTTCAGCAGCAGCTAAACAGCTCAGTAAAGTTGTAGACGCGAATCTCAAGGTCGTGGCAAAAGGAAATGTTGATGGGGCTAAATTCACTGATACCAATCAGGGAGCAAGGCCTTCCAACTTGGCAGATGTGAATAAACCAACGCTGATCGACGGGCGAATCCAGGCTAAAATAGATAAGCAAAACAAACCTCTCCCTAATGGAAATATGGCTACAGCGCATGCTGAGGTGGGGGTCATCCAGCAAGCCTATGAAAAGGGTATGTCCCAAGGACGTGATATGACTATGAGCGTATCTAAAGAACCTATATGTGGTTATTGTCGCGGCGACATTGCAGCTATGGCTGATAAAGCGGGGCTGAAATCGCTAACAATTTATGAAGAGTCAACGGGAACTGTCCTTTATTGGCAGCCTGGAATGAAGTCTCTTAAGGTTAGGGATTAAGATGAACTTCAAAATGAGTTGGACATTGTATGGGAATGGTGGGAATTACCGAGTATCAAACTGGGTCGACATACTAAACCAGTTGGAACAACTTCGGGGAAAAGAAGGTTCCCTGACTCTTGATATGCTGAGTGATATAAATCATGGCGCGGAAATGTTACAAGTCAGAACTGAAAGCGGTTATTACCTGATAACGTTAGGTGAAATTGTCGAAGACGAATATCAAGTAAGGACTTGCAGTGATATTTCTAAACCTGATGTCGGAATGATGATACTTGGTGATCGTTGGTCTGAACGTCAACTTATAAAAGACTTTGATTTTGTAGTCCGAGTATTCAAAGACTTTTTCAATACTGGTAATGTATCAAAAGATCTTCTTAATTAGAGCATGCATCCCGGCTATCAAGCCGGGATTTTATTTTATAACCGGACGGGATGCTTGCCCGCGAACTCAAAGTTTTTCCAGTTCCACCCGAGCAATCACGCCCTGCAAAAATGCCATAACTTTCTGTTGCTCAGATTCTGGTAATTCTTTGGCTTTATTGAATACTTGCATTAGAGGAGTGACGGTTGGGCGAGCAGTGATCACCAGACATCCCGGCATCACGCGAATATCAATTTTGGTGCCTGTAGTAAACCCGGCTTCTTCCATCCAGGTGCCGTTCAGGCGCAGGCTGGCGCTTCGGGTGTAGCGTTTAGTTCTGTTAGTTTTACGATCGTAATGACGAATGCTGACATAGCTGACCGTCATATCCCTTAATACTTTGGGTTCTGCTTTTTTAGGCAAGCTACGATCGTTATTTTTGCGTACTGGCTCATGTTTTTCTGTATTACCTGCCAAAAATTTCGAATGTGTTTTGGCAATAGTGTTTCCTGGCTTAGAATCAGTGTCAGCCATATTCAACTCCATGTTAGTTGTCTGTGGTCAGCGACATGGAAGTGTTGGTAGCACTTTCATGTCGCGCTCTTTAATAATCAGAGTTTTCTATTTTATCGATTTTCCTGTTGCGGTCTTTCGGTTGCTTTGCTGCGTCCATTATACCCTGGTGAATAAAATTACAGCACTGGATGCATGAGCAATATTAATATGTTAGAGGCCGCTTCAGAAAATATTATCGATTCATGTAACGTTGCATTTTAAATTGCTCATTTAAATGCTGATCGCCACAGTAGCAACAAAACCGTTATCTATGAATCCGTACGCCAGCAGGGCACGGAAATCGCCAGCGGCGGCAACACCACGATTATCGCCGGACGTGAAAGGTATGACAGCAAATGCCGCAATTGGTGTTGGAGTTAACTCTACTGCTAAGTTTGCAGGAAAAGACCCATTTAATTAAATAAACCATGAGGAGGTTTTAGCTATTACAACTCATCGAACTAAAACAAGTTTGGAAAAATCCACAATGTAACATCACTAATGTTAGTGGATAAAGATTTGTCTCATTAATGTATAAAAGGAATCATATACATGATTAAAAAGATGATAGCAGGTTCTCTCTGCTTAAGCGCCTTACTTCTGGTGGGCTGTGCTACGGAATCTTCCCGCTCTGTTGAGGTCGCTAAAGTTGAAACAGCGCAAACGGTCTGGCAGGGGCAGCGTAGCCTTATAGCGGTTGGGAAATTCGATAACCGCTCAAGCTATATGAATGGCATATTTTCAGATGGCGTGGATCGACTGGGTAATCAGTCGAAAACAATTTTGGTCACCCATCTACAACAAACAGGTCGCTTTAATGTCCTGGCTCGATCCAATATGGATGAGATCAAAACTGAAGCGAACATCAGTGGCAAAGGCCAGGCGTTGAAAGGTGCGACCTATGTTATTACGGGAGACGTAACCGAGTTTGGTCGTAAAGAAACTGGCGACAGAGTTCTGTTTGGTATTTTAGGTCGAGGTAAATCGCAGGTTGCATATGCCAAAGTGGCCCTTAACGTCGTCAATGTCAAAACGTCCGAAGTGGTGTTCACGACTCAAGGGGCCGGGGAATACGAGCTGTCGAATCGTGAAATTCTTGGTTTTGGTGGTACCGCCAGTTACGACTCCACGTTAAACGGAAAAGTATTGGATCTGGCAATCCGGGAATCTGTAAATAATCTGGTTACTGCTATTGGAAATGGCTCCTGGAATCCAGGAAACACTAATTAAAAGGAATTAAAAATGAAAAAATTTAATAAGGTAATGCTTTGCGCCGTGGTGTTAATACTGGCTGGTTGTGCAGCAAAATCTCCACAAAAAATTTATAACTGGGATGGCTATCAGGATTCTGTTTATCATTTCTACACCAATGAAACCAGCCCGCAGGAGCAAATCGCTACCTTGCAGAAACTGGTTGAACGGTCGAAGGCAAATAATAAACCGGTTCCACCAGGTGTCCATGCTCAACTGGGAATGCTTTACGGTAATACCGGTAATGCGGACCTGGCAATGGCTGAGTTCAATGCAGAAGAAAATAAATATCCGGAATCGGTATCTTATATCCACTTCCTGAAAGCCAAAAAAATAAAAGGAGAATAACATGAAAGGATTATTCGCATTCTTTACTCTTGCTCTGGCACTGTTAGCAACGGGATGTAGCACCGGGAATAAAAAATCAACTGACTATTCTGCATTCAGGGAGAGTAAGCCGCGCAGTATTCTGGTATTGCCACCCAGAAATCAGTCACCGGATGTCAATGCCAGCAATAGCTTGCTTAGCGTTGTTACTATGCCACTGGCTGAGTCCGGGTACTATGTCTTCCCTGTTGCGGTTGTGAGTGAAACATTTAAACAAAACGGCGTGACTAACCCGGATGATATCAGCTCAGTCCCGCTTAAAAAGTTGCACGATACCTTTGGTGCCGATGCAGTGATGTATATCTCAATTACCGATTACGGTACCTCTTATCAGGTTGTGAATAGCGATACACGAGTGACAGCAACTGCACGTCTGGTGGATTCCCGCACTGGTAAAGAGTTATGGACTGGCGGGGCAACGGCATCGAGCAATGAAGGTCAGAAAAATAGTGGTGGGGGATTGATTGGCGTTTTGCTGACGGCAGTCATCACACAAATTGCTAATTCATCAATTGATAAAGCTCATGATATTGCAGAGGTTACTGGCGCACGTATGTTCAGCGCAGGCTCAAACGGTGGTCTGCTGTATGGTCCTCGTTCGCCAAATTACAATAAAACACAGTTGTAAAATCAACTGCGTATTACGGTCAGGGTCACCAAAGGTTTGGTGACCTTTTTGAAAATACATTAACAGCGGTCTGTTGCATTTTTAGTGCTTTCTGTAAGGGCGGTAACGCGGTGATGCAGGAGGCAACGACCTGAACGTCACGGCGGGCGCCATCGACGCGGGTAAAACCGCACAGCTGGTGGCTGACAATGACCTGAACCTGAAAGCGGCGGGCAACGGACAGACCAGCCGCACGGGCGGCAGCGAAAGCCATCAAAGCAGCGCCGACAGAACCACGATTTCAGCGGGCGACGACGTGACGCTGGTTGCCGCGCGGGACGTTACCAGCCCGGCGGCAGGTATCGCGACAGAAGGGAATGTCGGTATCCAGGACGGACACGACGTCAATCTGCTGGCGGAAGAGTCCGTGACTGGCAGCAGCTCGCACTCGAAAAAGAAAACCGTTAACGTTAACACTATTCGGGTAGTGTTATCCCCGGATAACATTCTCTCTGAACGCCAGTAAACTTTTTAGCTGGCGACCTGCCGCGCTAAGCTTCAGCTCCGCTCTGGTCGGCAGGGGGCTTTAGTTCCTCGGTCTTGCGCTCAGCTATCGTCCGGAATGCGTCGTCCTGCTTACCTGTGCCATCTCTTTCTCTAAACGGTCGAGGCAGTCAGCGCGGACATCCGCCGGTGATGCTGCTCCCGTCAGGGTCATCGTCACCTTCATATCTTCAGCATACAGGCGCAGCAGGTTGGCTATGCCGGCTTCTCCTGCCGTCGCCAGCGCGTAAATATATGAACGTCCCAGCAGTACCCCTTTAGCGCCAAGGGCAAGCATCCGGATAACGTCCACCCCGGAACGCACCCCAGAATCGACAAGAATCGTGAGATCATCCCCGATGGCATCCACAATCCGGGGCAGCGCCCTGGCTGTCGGGACGGCGCCATCAAGCTGCCTGCCTCCGTGATTAGAAACTACGATACCGTCAGCACCCAGTCGGACGGCATTCCTGGCATCTTCAGGATCAAGAATGCCCTTGATAATCAACTTCCCTTTCCAGCTGTCTCGTATCCACTCCAGATCGTGCCATGCAATGGAGGGGTCGAAGTTATTGCTTATAAACCCCATATAATCGTCCATCGTCATTTTGTGCCCGGTGTAGGCTTCAATATTACCAAATGACAGGGGCCTACCAGCCAGCCCAACGTCCATGGCCCAGTGGGGATGGGTACAGGCTTGCAGATATTGCCTCAGGGAGGCGTGAGGTCCGGACATACCGGAACGGTTATCGCGATAGCGCGATCCGGGGATGGGCATATCGACGGTGAAAACCAGCGTTTTCATGCCTGCGGCCCATGAGCGTTCCAGGGCATTACGCATGTAACCGCGATCTTTAAGCACATACAATTGTGACCAGAGCTCACCGGAGGCATGCTGTGCAACTTCTTCAATAGAGCACACTGATACCGTGGAAAGAGTGTAAGGGATACCAGCGTTGGTGGCGGCGCGTGCCGCTTTGACTTCGCCGCGGCGAGCATACATGCCAGTGGCTCCGACGGGGCCTAGCGCTATCGGCATTGCCCAGGACGTTCCAAGGAGATTGGTCGCGAGCGTCGGATCGCCAACACCGCAAAGCACACGCTGACGAAGCGCAATTGAGGATAGTTCAGCGGCGTTCGCGTTCATGGTATTTTCTGCCACCGCGCCGCCGTCAATATAATCAAATAAAAATCGTGGCAGGCGATGACGGGCGGCCTCACGATAATCGCCGGGTGCTGAAACAATCATTTTCTTTTCCTTATTTATCTTAACTAAGTTGATGTTCTGCAGGCAGAAAAACTATAAGCCCAATAAAATAAGGAGGAAAATGAAATTTTAGAATCCCCGTCATGCAGAAAGGGAATAGCCTTATTGTTATATGCTGTGGATTTCTCTGACGAAATATTTCTGGTAAAAATGCGTTCATTTTTTGTCAATCATTCGGCACGGATATAACAATCTCGTTCCGCGATTTCAATCCATCATTGATGAGGTACTGGTGAACATTCCGGATGGTTTGGCTATGGGGGCTGGACGTGATGGTATCGAGCGGCCTGGATGGTGATCCAGGCGGCGGGCACGGCTATTAACCGACAGGATTGCCGGTCATTTAAATGATTCACGAGCCGCGGCCGGAGCCTCGGATCAGCACTTAGCCTCAGCCTCTGCTGCTGATTTTTTCCCCGGCGCTGGCGGGCGGAAATACCCGAGCGCAGAGGAAATCGACCAGCGCCCGAACCTTCGGCGAGGGGTGCCTGCTGGCGGGCCAGAGCACGTGGAAGACGCCGGCGCGTTCCACCCGATCGGCCAGAATGCTACGCAGCCGGCCATCCGCCAGCGGTTCGGCAATCGCGAATTCCGGCAGATAGGCGATCCCCAGACCTTGCAGAGCAAAGCACACCCGCGTCTCGATGTTGTTGCAGATCATTGAGGTGGGGATCTGCAGCTCAGGGTCTCCGGGGGCCTGCCGGAGCGCCCACGGCTCCAGCTTGCCGGTGTGGGGAAGGCGGTAGTGCAGGCAGGTATGCTCCAGCAGATCGGCAGGCACGTTGGGGATCCCCCGCCGCGCCAGGTACTCGGGCGAGGCGACCAGCATCGAGTTGAAGTGGCCCAGCTTCCGCGCTGAGAGGCGGGAGTCCGTGGGATTTCCCGTTCTGACCACCACGTCGAAACCTTCTTCAATCACATCGACCAGCCGGTCCGTGAAGTCCAGATCCAGCTCGATGGCCGGATATTCGCGCATGAACTCGCCGAGCACCGGCAGCACCAGCGAGCTGACCACGGGCAGGCTGACCCGCAGCCGGCCGCGCGGCGCTGCCGTTGCCTGCGACAGCTCCAGCTCCGCCGCCTCGATCTCGGCAAGAATGCGCCGGCTGCGCTCCAGGAACAGCGTGCCCTCGGCCGTCAGCGTCACGCTGCGGGTGCTGCGGTGAAACAGGCGCACGCCGAGCTTCTCTTCCAGCCTCGCCACGCTTTTGCCGATGGCCGATGCCGAAACGCCCAGCAGCCGGCTGGCCGCGACGAAGCTGCGCGTTTCGGCGACCCGTACGAACACCATGAAGCCGTTAAGGTTGTCCACTTCACTCCTCCATTGCGGACATAGAGTTCCGCTAAGACAGGAACTGTACCCTACTTTTTCTTTAATAGCCGCGTTTCTATCATGGCGGGAACGTTCACTGATGAAAGGAATTTCTCATGTCGGTTCCCGCATTTTCGCTGCATGCAGGCGTTGCGCCTGCGCAGCTCTCCGCCCGCATTCAGGCCGC